>JAIKYL010000016.1 GCA_024683255.1 Bacteroidales bacterium
AGTCACTTCCCAGATACCGTCTTCTCCCTTTACCATATCGTAATTCTTGCCGCCCACGTTCACGGAAACGGCCTGGGCGTCCGGCATGTCTACCCGGAAAACTACGCTGAGATCCGGGTTCACCATGGGATAGTCGTGACCAGGAAGATTGGTGGTGGCGGGGGTGGGTTTGGTAAGGACTCCCACCTGGGTGTTTCCTCCGCAGCACGCTAGCAGGAAGGCCGCCGAAAGGATGGAAAGGATTCTGTTCATAGTACAATCGTTTAGGAATTGTGAAGTTACTCAATTCCTTTTAAAAAGGCAAATTTGGGAATGGCCGGAAAAAGTTGTAGCTTTGAAGAGTAAAGCCGAAACCAATAAAAAACCAACCCATACCATGAAACCCAGATTCCTCCTTTGCGCCGTAGCCCTCACGCTACTGGCCGTCGGGTGCAAGCACTACGACTATCCTTTCCAGAATCCCAGACTCTCCCTGGATAAGCGGGTGGACAACCTTATGTCCCTGCTCACGCCGGAAGAGAAAATCGGCCTCATGATGAACGGCTCCATTTCCGTGGACCGGCTGGGCATCCCCGCCTACAACTGGTGGAACGAGGCCTGCCACGGCATCTGCTACGACGACGTAACCGTTTTCCCGCAGGTGATTGCCCTGGGCGCCACCTTCGACGCTCCCCAGCAGTATGAGATCTACACCGCCGTGTCGGACGAGGCGCGTGCCGTCTGGAACACTACGGACCACAACAAGATGGGCGTAACGGAGCCCAACGGCAACATCTGGCACAACGGTCTCACTTTCTGGTGCCCCAATGTGAACATCTTCCGGGATCCCCGCTGGGGACGCGGTCAGGAGACCCCCGGCGAGGACCCGTTCCTCAACGCCGTCATGGGAACCCAGACCGTGCTGGCCATGCAGGGCACGGACAAGAAATACTTCAAGCTGCACTCCTGCGCCAAGCATTTTGCCGTGCACAGCGGCCCGGAGGCCGATCGGCACCGCTTTGACGTAACCGTCTCCATGCGGGACCTCTGGGAGACCTACCTCCCCGCCTTCCGCAAGATAGTGAAGGACGGCAATGTGCAGGAAGTGATGTGCGCATACCAGCGCTATGAGGGAGATCCCTGCTGCGGCAGCGACAGGCTCCTCACGGACATCCTCCGCAACAAGTGGGGCTTCAGCGGCCTGGTTATGTCGGACTGCGGCGCCATCGGCGACTTCTACAACACCCGCCAGCACGGTACCCATCCGGACGCCGCCAGCGCATCGGCCGATGCAGTCCTTTCCGGCACGGACGTGGAATGCGGCACCAGCTTCAAATCCCTCACCGAAGCCATTGAAAAGGGCCTCATCACCGAAGCCCAGATTGACGTGAACCTTCGCCGTATCCTGGAAGCCCGCTTCAAGCTGGGTATGTTCGACCCGGCCGAAAAGCTCCCCTGGGCCAAGCTGGGTGAAGAGCAGCTGAGCAGCGCCGCCCACACCGCCCTGGCCGCCAAGGCCGCCCGGGAAGCCATCGTGCTCCTGAAGAACCAGGAC
This sequence comes from Bacteroidales bacterium, assembly GCA_024683255.1. Next base: position 1,535 of record JAIKYL010000016.1, read on the forward strand.
AACGTGCTGCCGCTCAAGAAGGACGGCATCACCATTGCCGTGGTGGGTCCCAATGCCGATGACGCCCGCGTAATCCTGGGCAACTACAACGGTTATCCCACCGCCGCCAATACCAAGACCATCCTGGGTGCCATCCGCGATGCCGCCCCCGGTGCCAAGATCATTTACGAGCGCGCCTGCGACCTGGTGGATCCCTCCATCACCACCCGCTATTTTGCCCGGATGAACGACGGCAAGGGCCTGCACGCAGACTACTACAACACCATGGACTGCAGCGGTGACGTTGTAGCTTCCGTAGATTACGATCAGCCCCTCAGCCTCAACACCACCTCCCCCGCCCTGGCCCACGAAGACTGCGCCTGGACGGAAGGGCTCAACCTCACCGGCTTCAGCGCCCGCTACAACGGCTCCTTTACGGCCGATTATACCGGCGACATGATCTATTCCGTACGCGGCAGCAGCATCTACAAGCTGGTTGTGAACGGGGAGGCCATTGCCGAGCAGAAAGAAGCTCCCCGCGGCCGTTTCGGCGGCTTCGGCGGCTTCTTCCGCGGCTTTGCCCCCACCACCTTCCCGGTGGAAGAAGGCAAGACCTACGACATCCAGATTGAGCTTTCCCAGCCGGAAGCCCAGTCGGCCTCCTTCTCCTTCGACCTGTACAGCCGCCTGCCTGTGGATCTGGAAGGTGTTGCCGCCCGTGTCAAGGATGCCGACGTGATTGTGATGGTGAGCGGCATTTCCTCCAACGAGGAAGGTGAAGGCCACGACCGCACCTACATCGAGCTGCCGGAAATCCAGCAGCAGCTGCTTTCCGCCATGGACGCTACCGGCAAGCCGGTGGTGCTGGTTAACGTTTCCGGCTCCGCCATTGCCTTTGGCGGCGTGGAAGACAAGTACGACGCCCTGGTGCAGGCATGGTACGGCGGACAGGCCTGCGGCCTTGCCGTGGCCGATGTCCTCTTTGGCGACTACAACCCTGCCGGACGCCTGCCGGTCACCTTCTATGCCTCCACGGAGCAGCTTCCGGACTTCAACGATTACTCCATGGAGAACCGCACGTACCGCTACTTCAAGGGTGAGCCGCTCTATCCGTTCGGCTTCGGCCTCAGCTACACCAGCTTCAGCTACGGAGATGCCTCTGTGAGCGGAAAGCCCGCCGCTATGAAGCTCACCGTTCCCGTGACCAATACCGGTTCCCGCGACGGCGACGAGGTGGTGCAGGTGTACGTGAAGGCCCTGGACGATCCGGGTGCCCCTATCAAGTCCCTGAAGGGCTTCTCCCGCGTGAACATCCCCGCCGGAAAGACCACCCAGGTTACCGTTCAGCTGGGCAGCGAAGCCTTCGAATTCTACGACGAGTCCATTGACGAGCTCTCCATCAAGCCCGGCCGCTATCAGCTCCTTTACGGCGGCTCCTCCAGGGATGCCGACCTCAAGGCCATTGAAGTGACTATCTAAAGAATCGCCCTATATGAAACGACTTTTCCTGTTTGCATCGGCCCTCATGGCCACCCTCACGCTGGCGGCCCAGAATCCCTATCTGCCGCTCTGGGAGCACCTTCCGGACGGCGAGCCGCGCGTGTTTGAAGACCCGGACAACCCCGGTAAGCTGCGTGCCTATATCATCGGCTCGCACGACCTCACTTATACCGCCTACTGCGGTGCCGATATCCGTATGTGGTCGGCCCCGGTGGAGGATCTGAGCCAGTGGCGGGACGAAGGTCCCATCTTCACCTGGTTCGTGGACGGCCAGTGGGACGTGATGTACGCACCGGACCTGGTGGAAGTGAAGGATAGGGATACCGGCAAGAAGACCTACTATCTGTACCCGCATTCCCGCGGACGCGGACGCATTGCCACGGTGTGTAAGAGTGACCGTCCGAATGGCCCGTTTGTGCCCATCAACGTCACGGAAGACGGCCGCGGCTGCCTGCCGGGCTCCGTCATTGACTTTGACCCTTCCGTTTTCATTGAACCCGTTACCAACAAGAAGGACCCGGACTACAAGATTGGCTTCCGGGCCTACGCCTTCTACGGTTTCCAGCACTCCACAGCCATTGAGCTGGACCAGAATACCATGTATTCCATCCGCCCCGGAACTGAGGTACACGACTACTTCATTCCCGCCAGCTCCCGTTACGGCGAGGTCCGGGATCCTGAAGGCACGGAGTATCCTTCCCTTTACAAGGGCCAGAACCCCGGAGAATTCAATTTCTTTGAGGCCTCCAGCATCCGCCAGGTGGGCAACAAGTACGTGATGGTATTCTCCGGCTACAGCGGCCCGGACTACGGCCTGGAATCCACCAATTCGGCCCTGCGCTATGCCTATGGAGACTCTCCGCTGGGTCCCTGGCGCTCCGGCGGCGTGCTGGTGGACTCCCGCGGTGTGGTGCCCAACGAGGACGGCAGCACCCTCACCACCACCAACTCGGCCCACAACACGCACGGCTCCCTGCAGGAGATCAATGGACAGTGGTATGTATTCTATCATCGGCCTCCGCGCGGCTTCGGCTATGCCCGGCAGCCCATGGTGGCACCCGTGAAGATTGAGTGGGACAAGAAGAAGGTGGCCGATGGAGGTCAGGTGCGCATCACCGCCTACGACCCCTATGCCGCCGATGAGAAGTGGGTGGCAGCCGCTGCCGACGGCAACGTTTACACCGGCGCGGAAGTGACCAGCGAAGGCTTCCAGGTCTATGGCCTGCCGCCTTATGCCTATTATTCGGCCGGTTACGCCTGCTATCTGAGCGACCAGAACTGGATGCAGGACAACTTTGACGTTTGGAACAACAACATGGACGTGGCCGGTATTACCAACGGCGGCGTGGTGGGCTTCAAGTACTTTGGCTTCGGCGGCCTGGCCCAGGGTCAGAAGGGCCTCAAGGCCTTTGGCGGCACCCTCAAGGGCGACGGCACACAGCTGGACCTGTATCTCACGCCCGGCGGACACGGCGCCTTCAAGATCCATGTGATGCTGGACGGCCCGTACGCCAACAGCACCTGGAACGGTAAGGAAATTGCCGTGGTGGAGGTTCCGGACAGCCCGCGCGGGCAGATGCTGCACCTGCAGG
>JAIKYL010000034.1 GCA_024683255.1 Bacteroidales bacterium
ATGCTAATTGTACTGGAAGGCTTGGACGGGGCGGGGAAGTCCACCCAGGTCCGGATGCTCAAGGAATACCTTAAGGAGCGCTGCGGGGAGCTGGAGTATATCCATTTCCCCCGCTACGATGCCCCCGTGTACGGAGACCTCATCAGCCGATTCCTTCGCGGAGAGTTCGGGGACAATACCCAGGTGCACCCGCAGCTGGTGGCCCTGCTTTTTGCCGAAGACCGGCATGGCGCCGTACCGCAGATGCGGGCCGCGCTGGATGCCGGGAAGCCTGTGCTGCTGGACCGTTATGTGTACTCCAACATCGCCTACCAGTGCGCCAAGCTCAAAGACATTACCCAGCGCAGGAACCTCAGGAACTGGATTTTCCATACGGAATACGGAGACTTCGGCCTGCCGGAACCGGACCTGAACCTTTTCCTGGACGTGCCCATCGGCTTTGTGGAGCAGAGCCTCACCAAGGGCCGGAGCGGCAGTGACAGGGATTATCTGGAAGGCGGTTCCCGGGACATCCATGAGGCCGATATGGCCTTCCAGCGCGCTGTGCGGGATGCGTACCTGCAGGAAGCTGCGCGGGACCCGCATTTCCTCCGTATAGACTGCAGTGCCCCGGACGGCTCCATGCTGCCTCCGGAGGCCATTTTCAACCTGGTCCGTGAGACCGTAGATCCTTTTTTGGCATAATGAAGTACAGGAATATCCGCTTACGCCGGCTGGTGGCCGTGCTCATGGGCATCTTCTTCCTTTGCACCGGGCTCCTGAAACTAATGGACCCCGTGGGAACTACGTTAATTGTCACGGAGTACCTTAAGTTCTTCCACTTGCAGTTCCTGCAGCCTGCCGCCAGGGTTATAGGAATCTTCTTCTCCTTCCTGGAGTGTGCTTTGGGTGTGGCGCTCATTACGGGCATCGCCCGGAAGGCAACGGCCTGGGCCACCTACGGACTGCTGGCGTTTTTCACGCTAATTACCTTCCTTCTCTGGCGGATCAATCCGGAGATGGACTGCGGCTGCTTTGGCGAGGCCTATCATCTTACCCACCTGCAGAGTTTCCTCAAGAATGTGGCCCTGCTCCTGCTGGCCGTATTTTCCTTTACGCCCATGCACAATCTGGGCTCTCCCAGACCCCGGCGCCTGGTAGCCGCCTGGATGGGCTGGGCCCTCCTTGTAGCGGCCACCATTTATTGCAACCGCCACATCCCGCTGGTGGATTTCACCGCTTTCAAGCCGGGTGCAGAGCTCTTTGCTGCACGGGAAGACGGTCCCCTCAACGAATACCGATCGGCCTTTGTCTATGAGAAAGACGGGAAGCAAAGCACCTTCACGCTGGAGAATCTGCCGGATTCCACCTGGACCTTCGTAAAGGTGGATACCCTTTATCGGGAAACTCCGGCTGCGGAAATTCCCATCCTCTCTTTCCGGGATGCCGATGGCGTCTATCAGGACGAACTTGCCGTGCAGGGCAAGGTGGTGGTTTTCTCCGTCTATGACCCTTCCAAGGCTCCTTGGGAGAAGATCCGGGAGCGTTACCAGGCCGTTCAGGCCGCAGGCGCCCGTCCGCTCCTGCTGGCCACGGCTACAGCAGAAGAAATGGCCGCTCAGGACCTTCCAGTTTATTTTGCAGATTACAAGACGCTCATTACCATGAACCGGGACAACGGCGGCGCCACCTATTTTGACAGGGGAGAGCTCGTTGCCAAATGGGGTGTAAGGGATTTCCCCAAAGACCTGGTCGAAGACCTGGCGGCAGACCCGGTGGACCTCTCTACCCATGTGTCTGTCAAGAAGCGGATCCAGGCCCAGGGCTTCTGCCTCATCCTGGGAGCAGTCTTAATTCTGCTATAGCATTTGTATATTAAAATATTATTGCGTATCTTTGCGCCCGTGAATGAGATAGAGGACGACGGTCCCCTATCTTTTTTATTAGGAATTATGAATAAGGAACAAATCATCAATGCCGTGGAAACGGCTGTGAAAGAGCGGGGTTGCTTCCTGGTAGAAGTAACTGTGTCCAAGGAAAATGACATTGAGATTGTCATTGAGAAAGAAGAAGGCGTGGTGGACTGGGAAGACTGTGCCGCCATCGACCATGTCATGCATGAGGCCTTCAACCAGGACGAGGAAGACTACGCCCTTACGGTTTCATCGGCCGGACTGGACCGTCCGTTCAAAGTGATGAAACAGTTCCAGAAGGCCCTGGGCTCCAAGGTGGATGTGTGGCTGAAAGGCGGAAAGAAGGTGAAAGGCGTCCTGGACGCCGCCACGGAGGAATCCATTGTGGTGGACGGTACCACCCTGCCGATGGAGAGCATCAATTCGGTAAGGCCCCTCATTGATTTTTAAAATAAACAATATAACCAATGGCTAAAGAAAAAGAGAAAGAAGTAACCCTGATTGACGCATTCAAGGACTTCAAGGAAGAGAAGAGCATCGACCGCCCGGTGATGCTCGGCGTGCTCAAGGACGTGTTCCTCACCCAGCTCGCCAAGACTTACGGCAGTGCAGACAATTTCGACGTTATCATCAACGTGGACAAGGGAGACTGCGAAATCTACCAGAACTTCGAAGTGGTGGAAGAAGTGGAAGACCCTGTGACCCAGATTACCGTAGATGAGATCAAGGCCGAGACCGGTGACGACGACTATGAGATCGGCGACACCTTCGCCCGCAAACTTTCCCTCTCCTCCTTCGGCCGCCGCGGCATCCTGAACATCCGTCAGAATCTGCAGGGTCGTATCATGGACATCGAGAAGGCCAACGTGTACAAGAAGTACTCGGAGCGCGTGGGTGAGATCTTCACCGGCGAAGTGTACCAGACCTGGAAGAACGAGGTGCTCATCCTGGACGAGGACGGCAATGAACTCCGCATGCCCAAGAGCGAGCAGATCCCCGGCGAGCGCTTCAAGAAGAGCGACTCCGTACGCGCCATCATCAAGAGCGTGGAGATGAAGAACAACACCACGCCTTACATCGTCCTTTCCCGTACCACGGACAGCTTCCTGGAGAAGCTCTTCGAGATGGAGGTGCCGGAAATCTACGACGGCCTCATCACCGTGAAGAAGGTGGTGCGCATCCCCGGTGAGCGCGCCAAGGTGGCCGTGGAATCCTATGACGACAGAATCGACCCCATCGGCGCCTGCATCGGCGTCAAGGGTTCCCGCATCATGGGTATCGTCCGCGAGCTCCGCAACGAGAATATCGACGTAATCCAGTGGACCACCAACCCGCAGCTCATGATCACCCGTGCGCTGAATCCGGCCCATATTTCCCGTATCGACCTGGGCGAAGGCCCCGAGGACAAGATCAAGGTGTACATGCAGGCCGAGGAAGTGAAGAAGGGTATCGGCAAGGGCGGCGTGAACATCAAGCTGGCCGGCATGCTGGTGGGCCGTGAGATCGAGGTCTGGAGGGAACTCCCGCAGAACGAGGAAGAGGAGGACGACGTGCTGCTGAGCGAATTCGCCGATGTTATCGATCCTTGGGTGATCGAACGCCTGCAGGCCATCGGCTGCGACACCGCCCGCAGCGTCATGGCCCTCGCACCCGCCGACATCGCTTCCCGGGCCGACCTGGAAGACGAGACCGTGGACGAGGTGCTCCGCATCCTGCGCGAGGAATTTGAAGACTAATCAATAGCAAAAAAAGGGGTTTATATATGGCAGAAATAAGACTATCGAAACTGATCAAACAATTCAACATCGGGCTGGACACCCTGGTGGACTTCCTGAATTCCAAGGGCGCCGGTATTGAAGACGCCAATCCGAACATGAAGATTTCGGACGAGTTCCTTCCGGAGCTTCACAAGAAGTTCGGAAAGGACCTGGAACTCAAGGAAGCCGCAGAGAAGGTGGACGTGAAGCTCACGGAGATCCTGGACAAGGCCGCCAAGAAGCCGGAGGCCGATGAGGACGAGTATGAGCCGGAACGGGTGACTGTGATCAAGAGCAACAACCTGTCCCGCAAGCCCATCCCGGAGCCTGTCCCGGAACCGGAACCGGAATCCGAGCCGGTTATCGAGCCCGAGCCGGAACCGGAGCCCGAACCGGAACCGATTGTGGAACCCGAACCCGAGCCGGAACCTGTTCCCGAGCCCGTTGTGGAAGTAGAGCCCGAAGATGAACCTGAAGAAGAGCCCGAAGAAGCTCCCGCAGTGGAGGAAACCCCCGCACCGACCCCGGCGGAGGAAAGCAAGGCTCCCTTCAAGGTGGTGGGCAAGATAGACCTCACCCAGTTCGACCCCAAGAAGAGCAAGAAACGCGAACGCATCAAGAGCAGCGGTTCCCAGAAGGTGGACGTAACCAAGGTGCAGGCGGAGAAGGCTCCCAAGAAAAATGCCGACAAGAAGGCCGGAGCCGCTGCGCAGCAGCAGGGAAAGGGCCGCAAGAAGGGCGACCGCTTCAAGCCTGCCATGACGGAGGCCGAGCAGGAGGAGATGCAGAAGGAAATCCAGAAGCAGGTGAAGGAAACCTACGCCAGGATGAACGAAAGCACCAAGAGCAACTTCGGCGCCAAGCACCGCAAGGAGAAGCGCGAGATTGCCGCCATCCGCAGCCAGGAGGAGATGGAAGCCGCCGCCGCGGAGAACAAGGTGCTCAAGGTCACCGAATTCGTGACGGTGAACGATCTGGCCACCCTTATGAACAATACGCCGGTGGTAAAGGTTATCGGCGCCTGCATGTCCCTGGGCATGATGGTGTCCATCAACCAGCGCCTGGATGCCGAAACCCTGGTCCTGGTGGCCGAGGAGTTCGGCTATAAGGTGGAATTTGTGACCGCCGAGCTTAGCGAGGAGATCGCCCAGCAGGAGCCCGACCGGGAAGAAGACCTGGTAGAGCGTCCTCCGGTGATCACCGTGATGGGCCATGTGGACCACGGTAAGACCTCCCTGTTGGACAACATCCGCAATTCCAACGTGATTGCCGGTGAGGCCGGTGGCATTACCCAGCATATCGGCGCGTACAGCGTAACGCTGGACAGTGGCAGGCACATCACCTTCCTGGATACCCCGGGTCACGAGGCCTTCACCGCCATGCGTGCCCGCGGTGCCCAGATGACGGACCTTGCCATCATTATCGTTGCGGCCGATGACGCCGTGATGCCCCAGACCAAGGAAGCCATCGCCCACGCACAGGCCGCCGGCGTTCCCATGGTCTTCGCCATCAACAAGATTGATAAGCCGGGTGCCAATCCGGACACTATCCGCCGTCAGCTCAGTGAGATGAACATCCTGGTGGAAGACTGGGGCGGCAAGTACCAGTGCCAGGAAATATCGGCCAAGAAGGGTATCAACGTGGACAAGCTCCTGGAGAAGGTGCTCTTTGAGACAGACCTCCTGGAACTGAAGGCCAATCCCAACAAGGTGGGAAGCGGCGCCGTAATTGAGAGCTCCCTGGACAAGGGCCGCGGCTACCTGGCCACGGTACTGGTGCAGGACGGTACGGTGAATGTGGGTGACGTGATCATTTCCGGCAGTTTCTACGGACGCGTGAAGGCCATGTACAACGAGCGCGGACAGAAGGTGGAGAGCGCAGGCCCGTCCACCCCGGTGTCCCTGCTGGGCCTCAACGGTGCCCCCGCCGCCGGTGAGAAGTTCAACATCATGGCCGATGAAAGGGAAGCCAAATCCATCGCCCAGCGCCGTGAGCAGCTCATCCGCATCCAGGGCATCAAGACGCAGAAGCACCTTACCCTGGAAGAGATCGGCCGCCGCATAGCCATCGGCAACTTCAAGGAACTGAACGTGATTGTGAAGGGCGACGTGGACGGCTCCGTGGAAGCCCTGTCGGATTCCCTCATCAAGCTTTCCACCGAGGAAGTACGCGTGAACGTGATCCACAAGGCCGTGGGTGCCATCTCCGAGAGCGATGTCCTGCTGGCCGAAGCCTCGGATGCCGTGATCATCGGCTTCCAGGTGCGTCCTTCCGTGGATGCCCGCCGCAGTGCGGAGAAGGAAGGCATCGAAATCCGTCTCTACTCCGTGATTTACGACTGTATCAACGAGGTGAAGGAAGGTATCGAGGGTATGCTGGAACCGGAGAAGAAGGAAGAAGTCACCGCCACCGCGGAGGTGAAGCAGACCTTCAAGATTTCCAAGGTTGGTACCATCGCGGGCTGCCTGGTGAAGGAAGGAAAGCTGGTGAACAAGGCCGATGTACGTCTTATCCGCGACGGCATCGTGGTCTACACGGGCTCCCTCTCCTCCCTGCAGCGCGGCAAGGACAACGCCAAGGAAGTGCCTGCGGGCATGGAATGCGGCTGCGGTCTGGACAAATACAACGACATCCACCCCGGCGACATCATCGAGGCGTTCCAGATTACGGAAATCAAGCGGAGTCTATAAGGACTTCAACCACAGTATGCTGTCTGGGCCTTCATTGAAAAGGAGGTCCAGACAGCTTAGTTTTGGGGTGAAGCCGCCCATGCGGTCCCGGAATACCTGGTAATAGGGTTTGTCCAGGCCCAGATGGGAGAGAACCGTATCAGGACGTTTGGGATGGATGGAGAAGCGGTAGTCATCGGCCACGGTGTCCGGGGCGGCAAAATCCTTTGTAGGGGTTAGGGTGCAGGCGATACCGGTCTTTTCCATGCACCAGCGGATGAGGGAGAGGTTCAAGTCCCACAGCTTTTCAGGCTGCGCTTCCAGCAGCGGGAAGAGCGAATCCCTATAGTATTCATAATAGGCAGCCGTCTCGTAGGCGGTGTCCAGGGCCCGCTCCGTGCGAAGGATCCAGGGGGTGGAATAATCTACCTTTACCTGTGTGATGGCCATATCGGCCTCATGTACAACGGGCACCTGCAGCATTTGGGGACCGTCTCCGGCAAGGATGTAGCAGCGGTTACGGTAACTCTGTTTCTGGTAGTTCTCACAGGCCTCCAGCTGCACTGCAGACGGCAAAACCCTGTCGGCGGACAGGGTCATATCGCGTGCGGAGAGGGCCAGCCAGCTCACAGGCGGAAAATATGCGGTGGAGAGCAGCACCTTATCGGCGGTTTTCCCGGGGTTTGGGGATAATCCCGCGCTGGGAATTCCGGATGAAGTCCACGATGGTGCTCCGGATTTCCGTAGCCGGGAAGGTGGCCTCGATGTAATCCAATGCCTGCGTGGTGTTGCGGCCGGAGAAGTAGATGATCTCGTAAATATCCTTGATCTCGTTCACCTGCTCTTCCGTGAAACCGCGGCGGAGCAGACCAACCCGGTTCACGCCCTCGAAGGATACGGGCTCCCTGCCGGCCAGCGAGAACGGCGGGACATCCTTTGAAAGCCTGCTGTAGGCAGCCAGGAAGGCATGTGTCCCAATGCGGCAGAACTGATGGGAACCGGCATTGGCGGCCATTACGGCCCAGTCTCCCAGTTCGGTTTCCCCGGCCATGCCGGAATAGCTTACAATAATGCAGTGCCGGCCGACGTTGCAGTCGTGGGCAATGTGTGCATAGGACATAATAAGGGTGTCGCTCCCGATGCGGGTAACGCCCTTGCCGCTGGCCTTGGTGCCGCGGTTGATGGTGGCGCATTCGCGGATGTTCACGCGGTCGCCGATCTCTACCCAGGATTCCTCACCCTCGTATTTCAGATCCTGCGGAATGCCGCCCACCACGGCGCCGGGGAAAACGCAGCAGTCCTTTCCCATTTTCACATGGCTCAGGATGGTGGCCCCGTTGTAAATCCGGCAGCCGTCACCAATTTCCACATTGGCGTCGATGAAGGCGAAAGGTCCCACCTCCACATTGTCACCAAGTTTGGCGTCCGGGCTTACGCAGGCCATAGGATGGATTCTGTTCATAGCGTAACTCTTAAAGAAGGGCTCTGAGGGCCTTGGCGGCCTTGGTATTAATGGAATGTCCGGGTTTGTATGCGGTGATGCGGGCGTTAAGGTAGCCGCCCACAAGCCGGAGGTCTCCCAGCAGGTCCAGCATCTTGTGCCGGCCGCATTCGTCCGGGAAATGCAGCTCCAGGTTGTTCAGATAGCCTTCTGCCGTGGGGCGGACGCCGGGCAGGTTGAACAGGTTCTGGAGGCTGCTCAGCTGTTCCTCGTTCACCGGGTTCTCTACGATCACGATGGCGTTGTCCACGTCTCCGCCCTTGATGAGGTTGTTGCGGAACAGGTATTCTATCTCGTGAAAGAACACGAAGGTGCGGCAAACGCCAATCTCCCTGGCATAGTTGGTCTGGAGGTCCCAATGGGAACTCTGGATACCCAGGATCTTGGAGTTGAAATCCACGGTAATATCGGCCGACGGGGCGGCGGCGGGCTCTATCCGGACCCAGGAACCCTTCCTGTCGTCCCGGATCTCCAGCGACTGGGGAATGTCAATATACTTGCGCGGCTCTCCCTGGTCCTGAAGGCCGTCCTTCAGGATGGCTTCCACATAGGCTTTGGCACTGCCGTCCAGGATAGGAACCTCAATGTTGTCCAGCTCCACCAGGGCATTGTCAATGCCCAATCCGGTAAAGGCCGACATCAGATGCTCGATGGTAACCACCACAGCCTCGTTGTGGGAAATGGTGGTGCTGCGGGCGGTGTTGGTGACATTGTCTGCCACGGCCTCGATCTCCGGCTTGGAGCGAAGGTCCGTACGGCGGAAGACAATGCCTGTATTCACCGCTGCGGGCAGCAGCTTCATATGGGCATAGGTGCCTGTGTGAAGCCCTTTTCCCTGAAAGAAATAGATCTTTTTGAAGGTATGCTGATTGCTTTGCATCCTTAACTGTCCAACTAAAAGTTATTCCACCCCGGATTCCTTGAATTTGGCGTAGGCCCTCAGGTAAATGCTGCGGGAAATGGCCGGGGTTCCAAAGAGGAATTCGCCCTCTTCCCGGACGTTCCCGATAAGGCCGCTCTTGGCCAGGATGGTGGTATGGTCGGCCACCTTCAGATGCCCCACGACGCCAACCTGACCGGCCAGGAGGCAGTGCTTTCCAATCTGGGTGGAACCCGCAATGCCGCACTGTGCGGCCATGGCGGTATGGTCCCCGATAACCACGTTGTGCGCAATCTGGCAGAGGTTGTCAATCCGTACGCCGTTGCCGATGATGGTGGACTCCATCTGGGCGCGGTCCACGGTGGAATTGGCGCCAATCTCCACGTCATTGCCGATGATCACGTTCCCCAGGTGCTCGATCTTTTCCCAGCTTCCGTCCGGGCGCGGCGCATTGCCGAAACCGTCCGAGCCGATGACGCACCCGGCGTGCAGGATCACACGGTCTCCTATCACCATGCCCGGATAGATGTGCACCCCGGGATAGATGATGCAGTCCTTGCCGATGACGGTATCCTCGCCGATGGTAACGTGCTCGCGTATTACCGTATTGTCGCCGATGCGGACGCGCCGGCCGACATAAGAGAAGGCCCCCAGATAGACATTCTTGCCAAAGTGGGTGGAGAAAGGATACCAGCGTGCCCGCAGGCTACGGTGCCTTCCCGTCTTCTTTTGGGCCGATACATATTTGAGCAGATCCGCAATGGCCGAGTATGCGTTCTCTACCCGAACCAGGGTGGGCGCAACCGGCTCCTTGGGCTGGAAGTCCTTGTTCACCAGCAGGATGGAAGCCTTGCTGGTGTATACGTACTTCTCGTATTTGGGATTGGCGAAAAAGCTCAGGGTTCCGGGTTTTCCATGCTCGATCTTTGCAAACTTGGTGGCAATGGCCTCAGGGTCACCTTCTACGGTTCCCTTAAGCAGCTGGGCCAGAAATTTGGCGGACAACTTCATTGTCATTCCGGTTTGACTGTAACGAGCGAAGGATCTAGATGAGCGGTTCGGCCGTCATGGCGGCGGGCTGCGGGATTCCCATCAGCTTGAGGATGGTGGGAGCCACATTGCAAAGGGCGCCGTCCTTAACGGTCTTCACGGCATCGCCGGCGTTAATGACCACGAACTGAACGGTATTCAGGGAGTGGGCGGTATTGGGGGTGCCGTCCGGATTCACTTCATAATCGGCATTGCCGTGGTCTGCGGTGAGAAGCACCACATAGTCGTGGGCGATGGCTTCTTCCACCACACGGCCCACCAGCTTGTCTATGCAGGCCACCGTCTGGGTGACGGCGGTGTAAACACCGGTGTGACCCACCATGTCTCCGTTGGCGAAGTTGAGGATGATCATGTCCTGCTTCTCGCTGCGGATCTGGTCAATGAGTTTTTCGGCCACTTCCGGGGCGCTCATCTGTGGCAGCAGGTCGTAGGTGGGAACCTTGGGGGAGTTCACCAGGATGCGGTCCTCGTTCTCGAACACGGTCTCGCGGCCGCCGTTGAAGAAGAAGGTCACATGGGCGTATTTTTCGGTTTCAGCGATGCGCAGCTGGTGTTTTCCGGCCTTGGAGACGGTCTCTCCCAGGGTGTCCTGTACCAGTTCCTTGTCAAAGAGGATGTGCACGCCGGTGAAGGAGGCGTCGTAAGGAGTGAGGCAGCAGTAATACAGCGGAATGGTGTGCATGCCTTCCTCCGGCATATCTTTCTGGGTGAGGGCTGCGGTGAGCTCACGGGCGCGGTCGTTGCGGAAGTTGTAGAAGATGATGGCGTCGCCTTCCTCTACGGTGGCAACGGGCTTTCCGTTCTCCGTAACCACGATGGGCTTGATGAATTCGTCCGTAACGTCGGCGTCATAGCTGGCCTGGATGCCCTCCTGGGCCGATGCAAACGCGGCGCCCTTGCCTTCCACCAGAAGGTCATAGGCTTCCTTCACACGGTTCCAGCGCTTGTCGCGGTCCATGGCATAGAATCGGCCGCAGACGGATGCCACCTTGCCGGTGGTTTCGGCCATCTTCTCTTCCAGTTCTTTCACAAAGCCGAGGCCGCTCCGGGGGTCCGTATCACGGCCGTCCATGAAGGCGTGCACGTACACTTTGTCCAGGCCTTCTTCCTTGGCAACGCGGAGGAACTCGTACACATGGTCCAGGGAGCTGTGCACACCGCCATGGGAGGTGAGTCCCATCAGATGCAGTTTCTTGCCGCTCTTTTTCACATAATCATAGGCGGCCTTAATCTCTTTGTTCTCCAGGAGTTTGTGCTCCCGGCAGGCGATATTGATCTTCACCAGGTCCTGATACACCACGCGACCGGCTCCCAGGTTCATGTGACCCACCTCGGAGTTGCCCATCTGGCCGTCCGGCAAACCCACGTATTCACCGCAGGCCTGCAGATGACCGTAAGGATATTTGGCCCGGATGGCGTCAATATTGGGAGTTCCCTGTGCCCAGATGGCATTGGAATAGTCGTGGCGGCCTTCACCCCAGCCGTCCAGGATCATGAGAAGTACTTTTCTGTTCATATCTTGTTGTTTTTTTATTACTTATTTCTTTGTCATTCCCTGCGGAGATGGCCGATCGGAGCCGGCCATGACGTTTCCCGTCATTCCCGGCTTGACCGGGAATCTCAATAATCTACAAATTTAATCATTTTTCGCGGATATGCGAATGATGCGGCGGGTGGTTTTTGTGACGCGGACACTGTGGTCAATGCAGTAGCCGGCTATGGCCAGTACATGATGGGGATCCGCTGCCGATTTGTACAGCGTGACAAAGGGCTTTTCGTCTGCGGGGATGTGATGGTCCGTGAACCAGTCCTGCATCTTTTTCTTCCCCGGAGCGCCCAGCGGCCTAATCCAGTCGCCGCTTTCCCATCGGCCTTCCACCAGCTCCCCGGCCTTATCCGCATCCAGGATCAGCATCCCTTCCGGCTGCTTCACCTCCTTGCTCCCGTCCCAAGGTTCTTCGGTAACAGAGGGGGAGGTACACACTTCCAGACCCATGGCCGCCCTCGGAAATTGGAGGGGGCGCTGCCCCCTAATATCCCCCGCGGCCTTTTCTCCCTCTATGATTTCGCCTGACGGCAAAATCCCGGGTACGGCCGGGCGCCTGCTGGCGCCTTTTTCCTCGCCCGCACAATCGCACAGTTCATCGGCGAAGCGTTCCATGTTCCGGTTCAGGGTTTCCACAAAACGGGGATTGATTTCCCGGAACACCGGGAACACCAGATTGCGGATTTTGTTTCGTTTGAAGTCTGTGGAGGCATTGGTGCTGTCTTCCCGCCAGGAGAGCCCCTGCTCTTTGGCATAGGCCTCTATATCGGCCCGGGTCATGCCCAGGAGCGGGCGAAGCAGGGGAATGTCCCCAAACTCCGGGTCCGGGATAAAGCCATCGGCTTTCATGCCCAGGATGCCGCGTACGCCTGTTCCGCGTAACAAATTGAGCAGCAGCGTCTCCGCGTTGTCGTTGGCATTGTGCGCCACCGCCACGCCGGAGTAGCCGAATTCCCGGCAGAGCTCCCCGAACCAGTGGTAACGGAGCCGCCTTGCCGCCATCTCCACGCTAATCCCTTCGGCCGATGCAAACGCTTCTGTGTCAAAGCGTTTTACGTGGCAGGTTACGCCCAGGGAAGCGGCAAGTGAACGCACGAAGGCTTCATCGGCATCGCTCTCGGCACCTCTAAGCCCAAAATTGCAGTGAGCGATTGCGAAAGGCCCGCCTTCCAGACGGACCTTTTGGGTGAGGCAGACAGAGTCGATGCCTCCGCTTACTGCAAGGAGCAACATTTCCTATTTCTTGTTGGTAAGGGTATAAGTGAAACCGAACTCCAGGAATTCCTTGAACTGAATGCCCTTTGTATCTACCTTACCGTCGCCGTTGATGTCGCGGACCAGCACCTTCGGGTCATAGATAAGATTGGTGGAAACGGTTACTGCAAAGTACTTGGCCAGTTTCCAGATTATCTTGTTGTCCCAGGTTACACGCGGTTCCACCTTGGGGGTAAGATAGTTGTAGAACAGAGTGAGCTGCGTGGAGTAGGAGAATACGTCGTTGATCACCCAAGCCATATCGGCCTTGATCTGGGTACCGAACTCCAGGCGCCAGCTCTTGTACTGGTCCTCAGTTCCTTCCACCAGGTCCATACCGTAAGTCTTGCGCAGTTCCGGGATGCTCACAATAACGCCGCCGCCGGAGAGGGGAGCCACGTTGAGGGAGAACCACGGCGCCGGCGTCCAAAGCACACCCACACCCATATTGATATAGGCCGGAGCGAAGAAACCGGACTTGAGGTTGTCCTTGGCAGCCTCCCGCCAGGCGGCGGAAGGGTTGTCCGGATATTTGGCAAACTGGGCGTCTGACGGGGACTTATAATTATAGTTGTTGCCGAACTGGGTCTTGAAGTCGAAGCTGGCGGAGTAGGAGAGGTGTCTCACCGGGGTTTCATAACCCCATTTGGACTCCAGGTAAATGAGGTCCTTGGTTTTCTGGAGGATGGGCTTGTCGGCCGAATACATCTGGCCATATTCCAGCTGCAGGCGCGTGTTGCCAATCAATTTATCCTTGGCATAGTTGGCCGATGCATCCACGTTGCCGGTGAGGGAGTAGTTGTTGTAACCACCCGCGGCCCACTGGCTCAGGAAGGTCTGACCGAAGTTGAGGCTGCCCGTGAAAGTGTTGGTCCAGTACTTGGGCGCTTCCACCTTTTCCGGAACGTCGTCGGAGGCGGCCAGGGCGGCGGCAGCGGCGGCGGCAGCCGTCTGGGTATTCTGGGCCGATGCCACCACGGTGGCAAACAGGGCCAGCAGAGTAAATAATTTTTTCATAGTTAGTAACTTCTGGCGAATAAAACTCTCTGGTGGGAAGGTTTGCCGGTGTAAATGCACTTTCCCTCTTCCATGCATACGGCGCTGTCCACGGGGATGCAGCGGATGGTTGCCTTGGTTTCTTCCTGAATCTTTGCCTCAGTCTCTGCGGTGCCGTCCCAGTGACAAAGGAGGAATCCGCCCTTTTCAATCTCCACCTTGAACTCTTCCCAGCTGTCCACCTTGCGGATGGAAGCGTCTCTGAATGCCAGGGCTTTATTGTAAATGTTCTGCTGAATGTCATCAAGCAGGCCGATGATACGGTCCTCAAGACCCTCGATGGGCTCTGAAATCTTTTCCAGAGTGTCGCGGCGTGCTACCTCCACGGTGCCGTTCTGGAGGTCACGGGGGCCCATGGCCAGGCGTACGGGAACGCCCTTGAGCTCCCACTCGGCAAACTTGAAGCCGGGACGGAGGGTGTCTCTGTCGTCAATTTCTACGGTGTGGCCCTTTGCGTCAAGAACCTTCTTGAGCTCATACATCTTGTCCAGAACTGCATTGTGCTCTTCTTCGCTCTTGTAGATAGGAACCATCACCACCTGGATAGGTGCAAGGGCAGGGGGGAGAACAAGGCCGTTGTCATCTCCGTGAGCCATGATGAGGGCACCCATCAGACGGGTACTTACGCCCCATGAAGTGGCCCATACGTAGTCCTGCTTGCCTTCCTTGTTTGTGAACTGAACATCAAAGCTCTTTGCAAAGTTCTGGCCCAGGAAGTGGGAAGTGCCGGCCTGGAGTGCTTTGCCGTCCTGCATCATGGCCTCAATGGTCATGGTGTCCAGAGCACCTGCAAAACGCTCACCGGGACTCTTGTGACCCACAACTACAGGAAGAGCCATGACCTCACGTGCAAACTTTGCATATACGTTTACCATGCGTGTCTTCTCTGCCTCTGCCTCCTCAGCGGTTGAGTGGGCGGTGTGGCCCTCCTGCCAGAGGAATTCTGCAGTACGGAGGAAAAGACGGGTGCGCATTTCCCAGCGAACCACGTTGCACCACTGGTTGCACATGATGGGGAGGTCTCTCCAGCTGTGAATCCAGTTCTTGTAGGTGTTCCAGATAATGGTCTCAGAGGTGGGGCGGACAATGAGCTCTTCTTCAAGCTTTGCGGAAGGGTCCACAATAACGCCGCTGCCGTCAGGGGCATTCATAAGACGATGGTGAGTTACCACGGCGCATTCCTTTGCAAACCCGGCAACGTGCTCTGCCTCACGGCTGAAGAAACTCTTTGGGATGAACAGCGGGAAGTATGCGTTCTTTGCTCCTGTCTCTTTGAACATTTTGTCCAGGATGCTCTGCATCTTTTCCCAGATTGCGTAGCCGTAGGGCTTGATTACCATGCATCCGCGTACGGCTGACTGCTCAGCCAGATCTGCCTTCACAACAAGGTCATTGTACCACTGAGAGTAGTTGTCTGACCTTTTTGTTACCTCTTTTGCCATAATTATTTTTGTTTTTCTAATTAATAATCAGTAATATTGTGTAAGAATTGAACAAATGCAGGTATAGAAATTGCAGTTTGTTAATTCACTGCCGAATAATCGGCACAAAGTTACAAATTTTATTGGATAAAGGAGGCCCTATTATGAAAAAGAGATTCTTGGCTTATTTAGCAGCCGGGTTTGCCGCTCTTTCCTGCGGATCTCTCGGCACTGTACAGACAGTCACATATGATGACGGCCTGTACTACAGGCCTGCACCTGCAAAAGAAGTTGTTGTAGTAGAAACCGAACCGGTAGACAATATTCTTGCAGAAACAAAGTCCTCTCCAGCATACATTCTGAGTGCCGGCGATACACTTGTCGTAAATCCCGGTCAGACTGTACGCTTCTCCAATAACGGTAGATTACTTACCGTTGTGGAAACGCCCTCTCTCACGTGGAACACAATCTTTACCTATTCCCCCTGGCCTTATTATCACTTTGCCTGGGATCCCTGGTACTGGGATCGCTGGTACTGGGATGACCCTTGGTTTTATGGACCCTGGCGTTAT
>JAIKYL010000036.1 GCA_024683255.1 Bacteroidales bacterium
CCATAGACCTTAAGCTTCTTCTGGTTAACGCCACGCTCCTGCAGCACTTCAATCAGGTGCGGAACGGCGGAGACATAGTTATAGAAGCCGTCCTCGTTGAAAATCCACACCCCGTGGCCGGAGCCGATGGCATCGCCCGTAAACAGAAGGTCCTGTCCCTTAAGCAGATAGACCATAGAACCATCCGTATGGCCGGGCACTGCGATGGCCTCCACCTCCATTCCGCCCAGGTCGAAGACCTCTCCTTCGCCGATGAAGGAGCGCTGCGCCTCCGGGAAGCGGTCCGCCAGGCGACGGAAGTCCCCCTGCGGCAGCGCGAAACGCACTTCCGGGTTCTCCACAAAAGCGGGAATCATTCCTGTATGGTCCCCGTGGTTGTGGGTGAAGGTAATGGTGAGCGGCTTGTCCCCGATGCGCTCTGCCACAAGGCTCTGCAGGGATTCCGCGGCATTATCGGCCCAGTTGATGGGGTTGGAAAGGTCTATGACCAGGGCTTCTTTCTCACCCACCAGCAGATAGATGTCCGAGCAGTTGTTGAAATGCGTGAGCTTTCCCTCGGCGTCAAAGGTTTCGCCGGCGGGGTTGCTGCTGTTATAGTCCTGGATGTGGTACACGTTATTGCCGATGACGGAAACGGTGTAGGGGCCCACCTCAACGTCTTTTGCGGTGTTGCAGGCAAAGGCAAGCGCGGCGGTGAGGGCGGCGGAGAAAAGGATTCTGGCGTTCATAAGGAATTGAGATTATTGTTTCTAAGCAAAGATACGAAAAAACTGAGGAATTGCGCTTTTTTTCGTACCTTTAAGGCATGAAAGCGACAAAACTCATTCTGGTTCTCCTGCTCCTGGGTGTGGCAGGAGCCTCCTCCCGGGCCCAGCAGCCCGGCCCGCAGCAGGCTGGACGCATGCCTGTAATGTGCAAATGGCTCAACAACAATGAAGTGGCATTCACCTACAACGGCTCTTACACGGATGCCTTCAAGGTGAATACCAAAAACAATAAGTGGCAGGTTACGGAGGGTGTCAAGGCCCCGGAAAAATACAGTGATTTCCCCGTTAAACCGGAAGGCGCCGTAAACCTCACCTTCAGCCCGGACTCCACCCTTTTGGCCTTCACCCGCGCCAACGACCTGTGGGTGGTGGACATTGCCAGCGGAGCGGAGAAGCGCCTCACTTTTGACGGCTCGGAAACCATCATGAACGGCTATGCCAGCTGGGTGTATTACGAAGAGATCTTCGGCCGGCCTTCCCGTTACCGGGCCTTCTGGTGGAGCCCGGACAGCAAGACCCTGGCGTTCTACCGCTTTGACGACACAGAAGTCCCCATGTTCCCCATCTATTCGCCTTTCGGCCAGGACGGGACACTCCGCCGCACGCATTACCCCAAGGCCGGGGAGCGCAATCCGGAAGTGCGCATCGGCTTTGCCAGCGTTGCCAGCGGCAACATTGTCTGGGCCGATTTTGACGAGAAGGAAGACCAGTACTTCGGCACGCCTTTCTGGGGGGCCGACAGTAAGGCCTTTTTCGTGGGTCACGAACCCCGCATACAGAACACGCTGGACCTTTACGCCGTAAATCCCAAGGACGGCAGCAAGAAGGCCATCTATCATGAGGAAGTACCCACCTGGCTGGACTGGATAGACGGTATGCTCTTCAGCGAGAGGGGCTTATATATGGTCCGGAGCTTTGAGACGGATTGGCAGCAGATTTATTTCCTCAGCTATGACGGAACTGTCCTTAAACGCCTCACGGATGGCCCCAACTGGCGCGTAAACCTGGTGCGGGCCGATGCGGACGGTACCGTCTACTTCACCGCCGAAAGGGATTCCCACGTGCGCAGCGCTCTGTATAAGGTTTCGCCCAAGGGCGTCATATCGGCCCTTACGGATCCGGCCATGAACGTTCAAGGCGTTTCCTTCGCTCCGGACGGAAAGCATTTCGTGGCCACCACCTCCAACCTGCAAACTCCGCCCCGGCTAGCCATCTACGATACCCGCAAGCCGGAGAAATCCTATACGGTGGCATCGGCCCCGCGTCCGGAAGGTGCCGTGGGTGAGCTGGTCTCCATTACGGTGGACGGCCTGGAACTGCCGGGCGTCATCTACTATCCCAAGGGCTTTGATCCCGCACAGAAGTACCCGGTGCACGTGGACATCTACGGCGGACCGGATACGCCCCAGGTCTCGGACCGCTGGGTGGCGCCTTCCCGCTACGCCTGGTACGCCAACAACGGCATCATCCAGCTCATCGCGGACTGCCGCGCCGCCGGCCACAACGGCCGCGTTGGCACGGACGCCATCTACAAGCACCTGGGCACCGTAGAAGTCTCGGATTTCGTGGAATGGGCCAAATGGCTGCAGAGCCTGCCTTATGTAAAGGGAGATAAGATCGGCGTGGAAGGCTTCAGCTTCGGCGGCACCATGACCACGCTCCTGGTTGCAGAGGCGCCGGAGTATTACCATTATGGCATTGCCGGCGGCGGCGTGTACGACTGGGCCCTGTATGACACCCACTATACGGAACGCTTTATGTCTACGCCCCAGGACAATCCGGACGGCTATAAAAACACGGCTGTAGTGGGCCGGGTAGCAGGATATCCCGCCAAGGTGGGCAAGAGCGACGGCTCCGTCATGCTCAAAATCACCCACGGTACCGGCGACGACAACGTGCACTTCCAGAACACCCTGCAGCTGGTTGACGCCCTGCACAGGCAGGGGGCCGATTTCGACTTCATGATCTACCCGGACGGCATGCACGGTTACCGTGGTTACCAGGGTACGCATTTCCAGCTGGACAATTACGCTTTCTGGCTCAAGTACTTGAAGGGAGAATGACGCCTACCCGAACAGCGGGTCCGGGAAATTGACCAGATAGACCTTTTCCACCGCCCGGGTGAGGGCGGTGTAGAGCCATTTGAGGTCATCGGCCACCAGGAAGTCCTGCCAGAAGGGGTTGTCCACAAAGACGCAGCGCCACTGGCCGCCCTGGGCCTT
>JAIKYL010000050.1 GCA_024683255.1 Bacteroidales bacterium
AGGATATCATGTCCCAGATCACAGGCGGCTTCCGGGGGATGGAAAAGGGCTTCGAGTTCCTTAAGAGCCGCTTTTCCACCCGCGACCTGCAGGACGGGGAAGAGCTGTCCCTCGCCGGAATCGGCCTCAAGGTGCTGCACACCCCCGGCCATTCTCCCGGCAGCGTGTGCTTTTATGTGAAGGAGGATAATCTGCTGCTAAGCGGGGATACGCTTTTTGCCGGCAGTATCGGCCGCACAGACCTGGCGGGAGGGGATTATGACACCCTGATGGATTCCCTCCTCAAGAAGGTGATGGTCCTTCCCGGAGAGACGGACGTAATCCCCGGTCATGGCCAGCCCACTTCCATCGCCCGCGAAGCCCAGGCCAATCCCTTCCTCCAGCCCTTCAACGAGCCCGACGCCGACTGGACCCGGGACGGCATCCCCATCCAGGGCATTTAGTTTATTGCACGTATGCTTATCACCCTTACTGGCTTCATGGGAAGCGGAAAGACAACGGTGGGGCGCATTGTGGCCGATGCGCTCCTATGTCCGTTCCTGGACCTGGACGAAATCATTGTGAAAAAGGCCGGCCGGAGCATCCCGGATATCTTTGCGGCCGAAGGGGAAAGCGGATTCCGCCGCCTGGAAAAGCAGGCGCTGGAAAAGACCGTGACTAAATATGCCGAATCCACCGTAGTTTTGGCTTTGGGCGGAGGCACCGTCACCATTCCGGGTGCGGTGGAACTGCTTCAGCAGAAAACGCTTTGCATCTACCTGCAGGCTCCGCTGGAAACCCTTGAGGCCCGTCTGGCCGGCCAGAAGGACGGTCGTCCCCTGGCCGGGGAAGGCCTGGCGGAACGCTTATCGGCCCGGGAGCCCTTATACCAAAAAGCCGCCCATGTGGTTCTTGACACGGACGGACTCACGGCCCAGGAAGTGGCCGATGAAATTATAATCGACTGCCTTTAAATGACGTCTTCCCGCTCCCGCACATCCTTGAGGCGGAGCTGGATGGTGGACGAGCCGCGGTAGAAATTCTCCACGATGGAATAGCAGATATCAATGGGGTTCCCCGCTTTGATATACTCGTAATAATCGGCCATATTGAAGCCGATGGCCGCAATTTGCCGGTACGGCTGGCTCTCCTGCATGAGGTCCAGCTTGAGGTGCACGCCGCCGGCGCCCACCTTTCGGCCGTTTCCGGCGTCATAAACATCCTCCGTAAGGAAAACGGGATTGCTATTACCGGGGCCGAAGGGCTGGAACTGTTTGAGTATGCGGGTGAATTTGGGCGTAATCTGCGAGAAATCCAGCTGGGCGTCTATCTCCACCACCGGCGTGAGTTCCTCCCGGGTGATGTTCCCGGAAACGAACTTGTTCATCCGCTTGCAGAACTCTTCCAGATTGTCTTCCTTCATGGTGAGACCGGCCGCATATACATGCCCGCCGAAATTCTCCAGCAGGTCTGCGCAGCTCTCGATGGAGGCGTAAAGGTCAAATCCGGAAACGCTTCTGGCACTGCCGGTTACAAAGCCATTACTCTTGGTGAGCACCACCGTGGGTTTGTAATAAGCCTCCACCAGACGGGATGCCACTATACCCACAACGCCCTTGTTCCAGGTGGGATTATAGACGATGGTAACATTCTCCGTTTCCAGCGCTTCTCCGTTCCGGACCATATCCAGCGCTTCCTGGGTGATTTCCCGGTCAATGGACTTACGTTCGTTGTTGCTGTCGTTGATCTGCTCGCCAATCCGGAAGGCCGTCTGGTCGTCCGTGGCCGTAAGCAGCTCTACGGCAAGCCGTCCGCTTTCCATTCGGCCGGCGGCATTGATACGGGGGCCGATCTTGAAAACAATATCGTCTATATTGATGTGCCCGGGCTCCAGCTTGGCCAGGTTGATCATAGCCAGGAGACCCTTCCGGGGATTCTCGTTAAGGCGTTTGAGACCGTAATGGGCAAGGATGCGGTTTTCTCCCGTCATGGACACCAGGTCCGAGGCGATGGAAACCACCTGCAGGTCCAGGAGCGGATCCAGCAGTTCCGGATCCAGGTCGTATTTCTTCACATAGCCCTGCACCAGCTTGAAGCCCACGCCGCAGCCGCACAGGTCGTCAAAAGGATAATGGCAGTCTTCCCGTTTGGGATCCAGCACCGCCACGGCGCCGGGAAGTTCGTCTTCCGGCAGGTGGTGGTCACAGATAATGACTTCGATACCCTTTGCACGGGCATATTCCACTTTATCGATGGCCTTGATACCGCAGTCCAGGGTGATGACCAGGTTCACGCCGTTGTCACCGGCCCAGTCCAGACCTTTGTAGGAGAGGCCATAGCCTTCGTCGTAACGGTCCGGAATATAGAAGTCCACCTTCTGGGTGAAGCGGTGGATGAACGAATACACCAGTGCCACGGCGGTGGTGCCGTCCACATCATAGTCTCCGTAAACCAGGATTTTTTCTCCGTTCACGATGGCCTCATGCACACGCTCCACGGCCTTGTCCATATCGGCCATCAAAAACGGGTCGTGAAGGTCTTCCAGGCGGGGGCGGAAGAAACTGCGGGCATCCTCAAACGTGCACACACCGCGCTGGACAAGCAGATTGGCCAGAACCCGGTCTATACCAAGTTCCGTTGCCAGCTGCGCGGCGGTTTCCTCGTCCGCAACTGTCTTTACTGTCCATTGTCGTTCAGAAATGCCCATAATCGTACAAAGTTAACAATAATGGGCCGAAAAAACAATAGGCCTTATATGCCTTGGATGGGGATGCCGTCCTGGGTCCAGTCGGCATCGGGCTCGTTGAAGGGCTGGAGGAAGGGGTTGGCGTGGGCTTCGCGGGCGATGGAAGTGGGCTGGCCGTGGCCGGGAATCACGTCCGTCTCTCCGGGAAGGACCATCACTTTTTTGAGGAGGGAATCCATAAGGACGTCGTAGTCCCCTCCCGCCAGGTCCGAACGGCCGATGCTGCCGGCAAAAAGCGTATCCCCGCTCAGGAGAAGATTGTCTTCCTGCACATAATAGCACACGCTGCCGGGAGAATGACCGGGAGTATGCATCACTTTAAGGCCGATGCCGGCAAGGGACAGTTCATCGCCGTCCTGCAGGTCCCGGGTAGAGAACTGTAAGATTTTTCCCAACCCCAGGAATCCGCCCGTTACCTGGGCCATGATATCCTTATCGGCGGGATGCATATACACCGGAACAGGGAAAACATCCAGCAGGCGCATCACGCCCCACAGATGGTCAAAATGCCCGTGGGTGAGCAGGATGGCCTCCGGCGTAAGGCCTTTTTCCTGAAGGAAACCGGTGAGACGTTTGGCTCCGTCCGGCGAAGACATGCCGGGATCCACCACTATGCAGGCGGAGTTTTCATCGGCCCAGAGGACCACGCAGTTGGTCTCCAGCGGATTGAATTGAAAAATGCGGGTATGAAGCATAAGTCCGTGTCAATTTCGATTGCAAATTTACGATAATTTTGCCAACTTTGTAAGACAACAACCACGCTTCACATGCACATCGGCATCGCAGGAAATATCGGCAGCGGTAAAACCACGCTTACAACCCTTCTGGCCCGCCATTATGGCTGGACGCCCAAGTTCGAGTCCGTCACCTACAATCCCTATCTGGCCGACTATTACAAGGATATCAAGCGCTGGTCCTTCGCCCTGGAAATGTATTTTCTCCAACAGCGCCTGCACGACGTGCTGGAAATCTCCAAGTCCAAAGATGTAATTATCCAGGACCGCACCCTGTTCGAAGGCGTGCACATTTTCGTGGCCAACAACTACGCCCAGGGGAACCTGTCGGAAAGGGACTACAACACGTACATGGACACTTACAACGTGATGATGGAAGTGGTGCATGAGCCGGACCTCATGATCTATCTCAAGAGCAGCATCCCCCACCTGGTGTCCCAGATCCAGAAGCGCGGCCGGGATTATGAACAGACCATCTCCATCGAATACCTCTCCGGCCTCAACGAGCGGTACGAAAAATGGATTTCGGAATACAAGGGAAAGCTCATCGTGATAGAGGCCGATGACCTGGACTTCCTCAACCGTCCGGAAGACTTCGCCTCCATCACGGACCGCATAGACGCAGAATTATACGGATTATTCTAAAAACATTATAGTATGCATATCGCCATCGCAGGAAACATCGGCAGTGGAAAGACCACGCTTACCAAGATGCTCGCAGCGCATTACGGCTGGACGCCCAAATTTGAATCGGTGGATTTCAACCCCTATCTGGCCGATTTCTATGAAGACATGGAACGCTGGAGTTTCAACCTCCAGATCTACTTCCTGAACAAGCGGTTCCAGGACGTGGTGGAAATCTCCAAGCACAAGGAAGTGATTATCCAGGACCGCACCATCTATGAGGATGCCCGCATCTTTGCGCCCAACCTTCACGCCATGGGGCTCATGTCCACCCGGGACTTCGAGAATTACAGCGACCTGTTTGACCTCATGATGTCGCTGGTGAACCCGCCGGATCTCATGATCTACCTGCGTTCCAGCATCCCCAACCTCATAGCCCAAATCCAGAAGCGCGGCCGTGAGTACGAGCGTTCCATCCGTATAGACTATATCACCGGCCTCAACCAGCGGTACGAAGACTGGATCCAGAACTACAAGTCCCGCCTGCTCATAATTGACGTGGACAACATCAAGTTCGAGAACAAGCCGGAAGACTTCCAGTATATCACGGATAAGATTGACGCGGAGCTGTACGGACTGTTCCCGGCAGAATAATAATCGGCCCCTGTTATGGAAAGACCCACCATCATAGATTTCGTTGAGAAGTACTCCAGAAAGTTTCCGGACTATGTCTATCTCCGTGAGAAGGTAAACGGTCAGTGGAAGGAGATCACGCAGGAACAGACCCGTCTGGAGGCATACCGGATTGGCGCCGGCCTAATGTCGCTGGGGCTCAGGAAGGGGGACAAGATCGCCCTCCTGTCGGAAAGCCGCGCCATGTGGATCCTCTCCGAGCTGGGTGCCATGTATGCAGGCGCTACGGACGTTCCCCTTTCCGTGAACCTGGGAGAAGGGAAAGACCTGGTGTTCCGTATCAACCATTCGGATTCCAAGTGGATCCTGGTGTCCGGAAACCATCTGCCCAAGATCCGCGCCATCCTTCCGGAATGTCCCAATGTAGAGAAGGTCATCGTCTTTGACGACACGGCTTTTGACTATGAGAAGCTGGAAGCAAAGGAAATCCGGATGAGCGAAATCCAGAAGATGGGTGACGAATTCCTCAACGCCCACCGGGTCGAATTCGAAGCCCGTTTCCGCAGCATCGGCCCGGACGACTATGCCAACATTTCGTACACCTCCGGCACCACGGCGGATCCCAAGGGTATCCTCCTCACCCACCGGAACTATACGGCCAACGTAGAGCAGGGCAGTTCTGTGATCAGCGTCCACGAGAAAGCCGTCATGCTCATCATCCTTCCGCTGGACCACTGTTTCGCGCACGTGGCGGGCATGTACACCATGATGATTTACGGCGGTTCCATCGCCTTTGTGCCCATCGGCAAAAATGCCATGGCCACGCTGCGTAACATCCCCACAGCCATTGCAGAGACCCGTCCGCACGTGATGCTCTCCGTTCCGGCCCTGGCCCGCAACTTCAAGAAGAACATCGAAAGCGGCATCAAGAAGAAGGGCGGCTTCACGGAGAAGCTCTTCAACCTTGCTCTTAACAACGCTATCAAATACAACAAGGAATACTACAACAGGGGAACCGGCGGCACCTTCTGGAGAAAGCCCCTGGTGGCCCTGTTCGACAAGATTCTCTTCTCCAAAGTACGGGAAAGCTTCGGCGGACGGATGAAATTCTTTGTGGGCGGCGGTGCCCTGCTGGACATTGAGCTGCAGCGCTTCTTCTGCGCCGTGGGTATGCCCATGTTCCAGGGCTACGGCCTCACGGAAGCAACCCCCATCATCTGCGCCAACTCGGAAGGACACGCCCGCTTCGGCTCCTCCGGCCGGCTGGTTAAGCCCATGGACTGTGTAATCCTGGATGCAGAAGGGAAGGAAGTGCCCCACGGCACCCGCGGAGAGATCGTGATCCGGGGAGAGAACGTGATGGCCGGCTACTGGAAGAATCCCAAAGCCACGGCCGATACCATCATAGACGGCTGGCTGCACACCGGCGACATGGGCTACATCTGCCCGGAAGACCCGGAATTCCTGTATGTGGTGGGCCGATTCAAGAGCCTCCTCATCTCCTCCGACGGAGAAAAGTATTCCCCGGAAGGCTATGAAGACAACCTTACGGAAAGCTCCAAGTGGGTGGCCGCCTGTGTCCTGCATAACGACCAAAAGCCGTTCTGCGTAGCTCTTGTGGTCCCGGACAAGGCCGCCCTTACGGAGGCCTGCCAGAAGAAGGGACTGGACCCCGCCACGGAAGAAGGCAAGCGCTACATGCTGGATCTCATCCAGGCCGATGCAGAGTCCTACAAGAAAGGCGGCAAGCACGAGGGCATGTTCCCGGAGCGCTGGCTGCCGTCGGCCATCGGCATCTGCGACCAGGAATTCACCATCGCCAACAAGATGATGAACTCCACCATGAAGATTGTCCGCGGCAAGGTGGAAGAGCACTACGCAGACCTGCTGGATTACCTCTACACCGCCGAGGCCAAGGACATCCACAACGCCCGCAACCTGGCCGCACTGGGATAGGATCAGTGTGTCCGGCGGAATTCGTCCAGTTGGCGGAAGCAGCAGTCGTTCAGGATGCCCTGCAGGGGCCGGTCAAAGTTACGGCGGATGCTGCACTCATAATCAAAGATAAAGCATTCCCCGTTTTCCGGAGTGTAAGGCTCCCAATGCGGCAGACCCTCTACGTTGGGGTCTCCCGTAATGGCGAAATTGGCCCAGCTGCGGCTCATGTTCTGCGCCAGCTGCCAGTCGGCCTGGGACGGATCCGGCAGAATCCGGCCATGGAGGTTGGGAGTGTTGAAGCAGAAGTTCAGCTCATAACCGTGCACGGAGCCCTGGTCCACAGGGGATTTCCAGGTGAACATGTACATATAGGTAGGGGCTTTTCTCATGGGGGCCACCGCATCGGCCGTAATCAAGGTCTTGGGACGGAACATCATGTCAATGGACAGAAGGTCCTGTGGCGTATAATCCGGCCAGGCTTCTGCAAAAGCCGCCACATATTCGTCCACGCGTTCGCCAAAAGTGGGCTTCAGCTGTTCCTTGGCCTCATCCAAGGTCATTTCCGTACCATAAACACGGCGCTGAAGCTCGTTGAAGGTGGTGCCGATCATGAGCGGAACGTCCGATGAAATCTCCGCGAAATCCGGCTGGAAGGGCTGCTGGAGCAGCACTTCGCCGTCCGGTGCCGGTCCAAAACCCCACATCATGGGCGTTCCGGGCGAACGGGTGCCGATACTGGCCGCCATGGCCCTTTGACCGGCGGCAACCAGCTCGCCGTAAGAAACATCGGCCAGCTTATCCACGTCTCCGCCCAGCTGCTCTACAACGGCCCGGCCCAGTTCCTCCGTCATGGCTTTGGTGTTCACGTTGAGGATGGTGCCACTCATAATGATGGCCTTGTGGAAGAGGCCTTTTGCCGATGGCATGCACATGAGCGTTCCCACCTTGCCGCCACCGCCGGATTCACCGAAGATGGTCACATTGGACGGGTCTCCGCCAAAGGCTTTGATGTTGTCCCGGATCCATTCCAGGGCCTGCACAATGTCCAGCATGCCCACCATGCCGGAATGCTTGTACTTCTCTCCGTAAGTGGAAAGGTCCAGGAAGCCCAGGATATTAAGCCGATGATTGAGGCTCACGACCACCACGTCCTGCTTGGCCAGTCCCATTCCGGGATTGCCGGCCGCAGAGCCTGAGTCAAAGCCGCCGCCGTGGATCCACAGCATGACGGGCTTGCGGGCCTTAAGGTCCGTGGTCCAGACATTCAGGACGCAGGAGTTTTTCTCCGACATAATGTTCTCCGGCACCTCCCGTCGGCCGTTTCCCTGCATCACCTGCGGGCCGAAATGGTCGCAAACCATAACGGTATCCCATTTCTCCACGGGAAGCGGGGGCATAAAACGCTCCACCCGGGCGTAAGGAATACCTTTGAAGGCCAGCGTGCCCTCTTCTTCCATGCCTTTGACAAGGCCGGCTTTGGTCCGGACCACCAGCGGGTCCTTCGGCGCACAGGCGGCCGCCAGCAAGGCCGCCGAGCAAAGGAATGCAGTAAAGAGTCTCATAATTGCGTTATTAGCTTTACAAAAATAGGCATTATCTGTGGATTCACGGCAAGAATTATCCCGTTTTTCTTTGTATCTTTGTACTCTATGGCAAAAAAGGAGTACATCCAGATACGCGGGGCGCGGGCCAATAACCTGCAAAACATCGACGTGGATATTCCGCGCGGGGAGTTCGTGGTGGTAACGGGCCTCAGCGGCAGCGGCAAGAGCTCGCTGGCGTTCGACACCATTTATGCCGAAGGGCAGCGCCGCTACATGGACACCCTCTCCACTTATGCCAAGCACTTCATGGGCATTCTGGAGAAGCCGGAAGTGGAGGAAATCAAGGGCCTGAGCCCCATCATCGCCATTGAACAGAAGACTACCGGGAACAATCCCCGTTCAACGGTGGGCACCATCACGGAAATCTACGACTTCCTGCGTCTGCTGTACGCCAAAGGGTCGCGTGCTTTCTCTCCGGAAACCGGGAAGGAGATGGTCCGCTATACGGACGAGCAGATTGTGGACCTTATCATGACCCAGTATGGCGGCCGCAAGTGCTATCTCCTGGCCCCCCTGGTCCGGGGTCGAAAGGGTCACTACCGCGAACTCTTTGACCAGATGCGGAAACGCGGTTATACAGACGTGCGTATTGACGGAGAAATATTTGAGCTGCAAAGCGTTACCGCGCTGGACCGCTATAAGCCCCACTTCATAGAACTGGTGGTGGATCGCCTGAAACCGGAAGCCGGAGACGACAAACGCATCCGGGATTCCGTGGCGCGGGCGCTCAATATCGGCAAAGGCTCCGTGGCCGTCCTGGATATGGAAACGGAGAAACTGGCGCATTTTTCCAAGCACCTGGTGGACCCGGACAGCGGCCTTTCCCTGCAGGAACCGCAGCCGCACAGCTTCTCCTTCAATTCGCCGCAGGGTTACTGCCCGCACTGCAAGGGCCTGGGGACCATCGTGGACGTGAACATGGACAGCATCATCCCGGACCGGAGCCTCTCCGTGGCCGATGGCGCCATAGTCCCGCTGGGCCGTGTGAGGGAAAATCGCAAGTTCGACATTATCCGCGCCATTGCCCGGAAATATAATTTCAGCCTCTTTGATCCGGTGGCCGCCATTCCGGACGAAGCCCTCAGCCTGCTGGTTTTCGGCTCCGAGGACCTCTTCCGCGTAGGAGAGGGAAGTCTGTCGGAAATGGCTTCCTGGGGCGGAGTCATAGACCATATAGAAGACACCATCACCTGTCCGGTCTGTAACGGTACGCGCCTTAACCGGGAAGCCCTCTGCTTCCGGGTGGACGGGAAAACCATCCCGGAGGTGAGCGCCATGGAGATGTCGGAGCTCCGGGTATGGCTGGACAAGATCCCGGAAGGTTTCAATCAACGGGAGCAGAATGTGTCCAGGGATATCCTCAAAGAGCTGCGGGAGCGCGTGCAGTTCATGCTGGACGTGGGTTTGGACTATCTTTCGCTGGACCGTCCCACCGGTTCGCTTTCCGGCGGAGAAAGCCAACGGATCCGTCTGGCTACTCAGATTGGTTCCAAACTGGTTAATGTGCTGTATATCCTGGATGAACCTTCCATCGGCCTTCACCAGAAGGACAACCGCAAGCTCATTGCTTCGCTAAAAACGCTTCGCGACGAAGGCAACTCCGTAATGGTGGTGGAGCACGACGCGGAGACCATGCTCAGCGCCGACTGGCTGGTGGACGTGGGACCTGGCGCCGGAGAGCAAGGCGGCCGAATCTGCCTGAATGCACCGCTGGAGACGCTACTCAAAGGTGGAAAGATGGATGCCGATACGGCCTCCCATGCCGTTCTGGGCAAGTCCGTGACGCTGGACTACCTAAAAGGTAACAAGAACATCCCCGTTCCGTCCAGGCGCCGGAAGGGAAACGGCAGTTTCCTCACGCTGAAGGGCGCCAGAGGCAATAACCTCAAACGGATAGATGCCAGTTTCCCGCTGGGCTGCCTCATCGGCGTGGCCGGTCTTTCCGGTAGCGGAAAGAGTTCCCTGGTGAATGAAACGCTCATGCCCATCCTCAAGCAGAAGTTCTACCGCTCCAAGGAAAAACCCTTGCCGTACGATTCCCTGAAAGGGATAGAGCACATAGACAAGCTCATTGAGATTGACCAAAGCCCCATCGGCCGGACACCCCGTTCCAATCCCGCCACCTTCACGGCGGTATTCAACGACATCCGCGCCCTCTTTGAGGAAACGCCGGACGCCAAGGTGCGCGGTTACAAAGCCGGAAAGTTCTCCTTCAACGTGCCGGGAGGCCGATGCGAGGAGTGTAAAGGCGCAGGCATCAAGGTCATTGAGATGAACTTCCTGCCCTCTGTGCACGTACCCTGCGAGGTTTGCGGCGGCACCCGTTACCGCGAGGATGTGCTGGCCGTGAAATACAAGGGCAAGAGCATCAACGACGTGCTGGAAATGTCCATTGCCGAGGCTTACGAATTCTTCAAGCCCATCCCCAAGATTGCGGTGAAGCTCAAGACCATGGTGGATGTCGGCCTGGGGTATGTGCGTCTGGGTCAGAGTGCCGTGACCCTTTCCGGCGGAGAGTCCCAGCGTATGAAACTGGCGGCGGAACTGTCCCGTCCCTCTACCGGGAATACCCTCTACATCCTGGACGAACCCACCACCGGTCTGCATTTCGAGGACATAAAAGTGCTGCTGGCCGTGCTCCAGTGGCTGGTGGACGCCGGCAATACCGTAATTATCATCGAGCATAACCTGGACGTGCTCAAATCGGTGGACTATCTGCTGGATTTGGGCCCGGAAGGAGGCCGGAGGGGTGGCAGGATCGTGGCCCAGGGAACACCCGAGGAACTGGCTAAGAATCCCGCGTCTGTCACCGGACCTTATCTGAAGGACGTGTTATGAAACTGATAATCTTCGACTTTGACGGGACGCTGGCCGATACGCGCGGCTATATAGTAGCAACCATGCACAAGACCATGCGCCAGCTGGACCTTCCCCTTCGCCCGGCGGAGGAGTGCGCCGCCACCATCGGCCTGCCCCTGAAAGGCTGCTTCCAGCAGCTGTATCCGGGCATACAGGATGCCGAGGCGGAGCTTTGCATGGCCACCTATCGCCGCATCTTCGATAAGGACAGGGACGCCTCCTCCGTTGCGTTGTTCCCGGGGGTGAAGGAAACCCTGCAAAACTTGAAAAAGAAAGGATACCTGCTGAGCATAGCTTCTTCCCGTACCACCCGCACCATGGTGCAGATGCTGGAAGAAAAGGACCTTGTTTCCCCTTTCTCCCTTTTTATCGGCGTCACCGAAGTCCAGAACGCCAAACCGCATCCGGAGCCGGTCCTTAAAACGCTGGAGGCGCTGGAAGTTCCTGCTTCCGAAGCACTTGTAGTGGGCGACATGCCCGTGGACATCCTCATGGGCAGCCGCGCCGGCGCCCGTACCTGCGGCGTCACCTACGGCAACAGCACCCGCTCCGAA
>JAIKYL010000087.1 GCA_024683255.1 Bacteroidales bacterium
CAATCCCTGAATCCCCTGCGGCCTGTCCGGGGAGCAGAGGTTTGAGTATTTATGTGTGCAGAGACAGGCCTGAAAGAGGAAATGGCCCTGGAAGGAGGGCTTTTGCCGCTAAGAGCGTGTCGAGAATTATTATTATATTCGCTTCGGCAGAGTACTGCATTTAGTATATCGGTGTATTCCCAATTCGTTTATTATGACTAAAACGAGCGTATTCCTTGCAGCGATGATTTCCCTGACGCTGGCGATCGGCTGCAACCCGGCTTCCGAGTTCTGCACGGTGAAAGGCACGGCCAAGGGCTATCCGGACGGGGCCAAGTTTGAGTTGCAGGATTATTGGCATGGATGCAAGGTGGTGGGGACGGCCGTCGTCAAAGACGGAGCGTTTGAGTTCCATCCGACCGTGTCGGCTCCCTCCCACGTCTTCCTCTACCAGGACGACCTGCAGTTGCAGGATTTCTTCCTGGAGCCGGGAACGGTCCTGGTAAATATGGATGCAGCCGTCGGCGAGGACTATGGCCCCGGCGCAACCGGGACGCCGTCCAATGATGCCTTGGACAAGTATCGTGTGTTAAAGGAAGAAGGGCGTGAAGAAGCGATGCAAGCGCTGGTGGATTCTGTCTTTGCCGCAAAACAGACGGGGCCGCTGGTGGTGAGATGGGCTAATGATGGATTCAAGCCGGCAAGCGAAGCTTTGGACGCATTGCAGAGATTATCTCCGGACCTTTCCGGCTTCCCGTTTGTCAAAAACCTGATGGAAGAGATGTCCCTGCTTGCCAAAACGGAACCCACTGCCGATTATAAACCCCACTTCCTGGATCTGGAGTACGCAGATTTGTCTGGCGAGACGATCCGTCTGAGTTCCGTTGTCAACAACCCGCAGAACCGCTATGTCTTGCTGGACTTCTGGGCCACCTGGTGCGGGCCTTGCGTCCGCTATCTGCCCCAGATGAAGCAAGTATATGCCAAATATCACGGGAAGGGGCTGGAGATTGTTTCTGTCTCCGTGGACTCCAATGAGAAGAAATGGAGATCCTTCCTGGACGAGAACGGCATGGACTGGATCAGCGTCCGGGATGATCTGGCCGGAAAGAAGACAAGCAAGGTTTGGGAAAACTACGCCATCACTACCATCCCGATGTTCCTGCTGATAGATGGCAACTCCGGCGAGATCCTTTTCCGGGAGAACCACCCGGACCTTGAAGCCATCTTCTCCGAACTGCTGCCGTAAACCAACAAGATCACTTACGAAGCCTTATATCGTTATGCTGGGAACACCGTCTTCTCCATTTCCAGCACAATATCGGAAACCTGGTTGTCCTTTATAACAAACCGCTGACGGTCCATTTCGTATGCTGGCTGGCCGGGTGCCTGAGGATTGTATGTCGGATAGAGGAAACTGGAACAAAGGAAATATCCTTCACCGGAATGCTCATGCCAATCAATATGCTCGCCATAGACAATCAAGTTATTCACCCCAAAAGATTCTTGCAGCCGTCCATCCTCTGCTACCATACGGTAAGTGGTATAACGGTCTTGATAACCCTTCTGAATTACGCTATGACTGAACATGACGGCATACTCAACACCTTGTCTTTCAAAAAGAAGGTACTCTGATTCCAGTTCCTGTCGGACAAAGTTCCGAAGGATGAGGAGTTTGCCGGATTGATCCAGGTGATAGGCAGTATAGTCTCCGCTCTTGAAACGCTTCGGTGAATCAAACAGCGGGGAAGACGCATCATCGTCTCTGTTGGAATAGAATGGGCACCAAGGTCCAAGACCACTGACATATTTTGAATACCGTATCTTTTCGGTTTTGGCCAATGCTTTTTCAACCAGCTCTTGATGATTCCGTATAGCATAATTGACGGCATCCCGGGTTGTATTCCGGATCTCATCAAAATAGTTCTTGTCAAGAGAGAATTCCATAGTATCCCACATGATCTTTATCTGTATATCAGTTGCAGGGGCTATCAGCCCAGCAGGACGTCCAGGATCATCATCAGGGCGAAGCCCAGCGCGAAGCCGACGGTGCCGATGTTGGAGTGCTTGCCCTGGGAATATTCCGGGATCAGCTCCTCCACGACCACGTACAGCATGGCGCCGGCGGCGAAGGCCAGCATGTACGGCATGATGCCGAGGACGGCGGTGGAGAGGAGCAGCACGAGCGCGCCGCCGATGGGTTCGACGATGCCGCTCAGGGTCCCGATGCCGAACGAGCGCCGGCGGGAGTTGCCCTCCGCGCGCAGGGGCATCGAGATGATGGCCCCTTCGGGGACATTCTGGATGGCGATGCCCAGCGAGAGGGCCAGCGCGCCAGCCATGTTGAAATCGGCCGTCAGGGCGCCTGCGATGGCGACGCCCACGGCCATTCCCTCCGGGAAATTGTGGATGGTCACGGCCAGGGCGAGCTTGGTGGTACGCGACAGGCGGCTCTTCGGGCCTTCGGCCTCACCGGTGGCGTGGAGGTGCGGGGTGACGTAGTCG
>JAIKYL010000095.1 GCA_024683255.1 Bacteroidales bacterium
GTCAAACACCGGCGGACACAGGTCCAGGCATTGTTTACAGATGTAAATCTGCTCCAGCAGCTCTTCCGGGCCGATGATCCATCCCAGGCGGAACCCCGGTGCAAAAATCTTGGAGAAACTGCCCAGGTGCAGCGTCCGCTCCGGTGCCAGTTCCCGGATGGTCTTCACCGGTTCCCCGCTGTACCGCAGTTCCCGGTACGGGCTGTCCTCCACGATGAGGCAGTCCAGCTCCCGGGCCAGCCGAACGATTTCTTCCCTTTCGGCCAGGGTCATCGTTTCCCCCGACGGATTGTTGAAGTCCGGAATCACATAAATGAACTTGGCCGATAATGCCTTTCGCTTTTGGGCCTCCGCTTCCGCGGACTTAGTCCAGCCACTTTTTGGACTTGGTCCACTTTTATCCCCTGGACTAAGTCCACCACTTGTGCCCTGGAAGGCCGTAGAAGCTACACTGGCTGGACTAGGTCCAGTGCCTGAAATGGGACCACGACCAATAATGCCTTGGACTTGGTCCACCATCGTGCTTTGGACGTCCAAATTCATCACCTGCGCCCGGTAGGCCTTGAAGCTCTGCAGGGCCCCCAGATACACGGGATTATTGGCCAGGACAATGTCTCCGGGGTTAACGAATACCCGGGTGCAGACGTCTATGCCCTGCTGGGAAGAAGTGGTAATCTGCACCTGGCTCACCGGTACGCCATAGCGCTTGGCTATCACTTCCCGGAGTTCCGGAACCCCCTGAGTAGCACCGTATTGCAGCGCCTTTGTGCCGTATTTTTCCAGCACTTCACTGCTAAGGCGTTTAATATCCTCCACCGGGAAAGTGACCGCCGCCGGATAGCCGCCCGCAAAGGAACAGATGGCCGAAAGGTCCACCTTCCGGAAAATCTCCCGGACGGGCGAACGCAGGAACGACGGCACATCGGCCGAAAAGAATTTGCTATAGTCCATGAGATTCTTCACTTCGTTCAGAATGACAACTACGCCCTGGTAATGTGTGCGCCCAGGGCGTTGAGGCGGCCCTCGATGTCTTCGTAGCCGCGGTCTATCTGTTCGATGTTCTCGATGGTGGAGGTGCCGCGGGCGCTCATGGCGGCCAGCAGCATGGCAATGCCGGCGCGGATATCCGGAGATACCAGGCGTGCAGCCTTGAGGGTGATCCTGTGGTCGTGGCCGATGACTACCGCCCGGTGCGGGTCACAGAGGATGATCTGCGCACCCATATCGATGAGCTTGTCCACGAAGAACAGGCGGCTCTCGAACATCTTCTGGTGGATGAGCACGCTGCCCTTGCACTGAGTGGCTACAACCAGCATAACTGACAGTAAGTCAGGCGTTAAGCCAGGCCAAGGAGCATCGGCCAGGGTCATGATGCTACCGTCCAAGAAGGAGTCTATCTCATAGCTGTCCTGGGCGGGCACAAAGATGTCGTCCCCGCGCTGCTCCAGCTTGATGCCCAGGCGGCGGAAAGCATCCGGGATGATGCCCAGGTCGTAGTAGGAAACGTCTTTGATGGTGATTTCACTCTGGCAGATGGCGGCCATGCCGATGAAAGAGCCCACCTCGATCATATCCGGCAGAATCTTGTGCTCCGTGCCGCCCAGCTTCTCCACCCCATGGATGCGAAGCAGGTTGGACCCAACCCCGTCGATGAAGGCGCCCATCCGGTTGAGCATCTTGCAAAGCTGCTGCAGGTATGGTTCGCAGGCAGCATTATAGATGGTGGTGGTGCCGCGCGCCAGGACGGCGGCCATCACAATATTGGCCGTACCGGTGACGGAAGCCTCGTCCAGGAGCATATACCGGCCCGTGAGGCGGTTTTCCGCGGTAAGGTGGAAGGCCCGGCGCTCCGGACTGTAATCCATCTGCGCGCCCAGTTTGAGCATGCCGTCCAGGTGCGTATCCACCCTGCGGCGGCCGATCTTGTCTCCACCCGGCTTGGCAAACCAGGCGTGGCCGAAACGGCTCAGAAGCGGACCCACAACCATCACGGAACCCCGGAGTGCGGCGCACTTCTTCACGAACTCTTCCGTCTCAATATAGGAGGTGTCCACCTCATCGGCCTGGAAGGTGTAAACGCCTTTGGCCTTGCGGTTCACCTTCACGCCCATGCCTTGAAGAAGGGCGATGAGGTTCTTTACGTCCAGGATCTCCGGCACGTTGGAAATGGTTACCGGCTCACCGGTAAGCAGCACAGCGCTAATTACTTCCAGCGCCTCATTCTTAGCGCCCTGCGGGGTGATGGTTCCGGACAGTTTGTGTCCGCCTTCAATGATGAATTTACTCATAACCTACAAATTTAGGCAATTATGCGCTCCTTTGCAACCCTGCTAAAAACAGGCCTTAAGAACTTGCGAAATATTCTGCGGCTTCCCCATCGTATAAAAATGTACTGCCGGAACCCCGTGGGAGAGCAAGTCCTTGCACTGGCCGATGCACCATTGGGTACCCAGCTCATAGACCTCTTCCTCCGAAGCGGCAGCGTTCACCGCCTGGGTAAGATCCTTGGGAATGTCTAT
>JAIKYL010000175.1 GCA_024683255.1 Bacteroidales bacterium
GGAGGCTGGCCTTTTGGCCGGCCTCTTTTCTTATAGGCTATTGAGATATTTTTTGTATCTTTGACCACTTATGGCAAAACTCTTCCTCATAGACGGGCATGCGCTGGTATTCAAGATGTACTATGCGTTCCTCCGCAGGCCCATGATCAACTCCCAGGGGGCGGATATGTCCATCCTGTACGGCTTCACCAAATACCTGCTGGAAATGATCGAGCGGGAGAAGCCCACGCATCTGGCGGTGGCTTTCGATCCGCCGGGCGGCACCTTCCGCAACCAGCTGTATCCGGCCTACAAAGGCACCCGCCCACCCACTCCTCAGCTGGTGATAGATGCGCTGGAACCCCTTACGGAGCTGGTTCAGGCCATGAACATCCCCGTGCTCACCATCCCCGGTTTTGAGGCCGACGATGTGCTGGGCTCCATTGCCGTGCAGTTTGCATCGGAGCAGGTGGACGTGTATATGGTCACACCGGACAAGGACTACGGGCAGCTCATCGGTGAGCATGCCTTCCAGTTGAAGCCCGGGAAGAGCGGGGCGGAGGCGGAGCTGGTGGACAGCAAGGCCCTTTGTGAGAAATGGGGCATCGCCAACCCTTCGCAGGTAATTGACATGCTGGCCCTCTGCGGGGATTCGGCCGATAATGTGCCGGGCGTTAAGGGTGTGGGAGAAGTGGGCGCTGCCAAGCTCATTGCCAAATACGGCAGCATGGAGAACATCTATGCCCACCTGGAAGAACTCAGCCCCAGGCAGCAGGAACAGTTCAGGGAGGCGGAGCCGCACATGGCCCTTTCCAAGCTGCTGGTCACCATCAAGACAGATATGGAACTCCCCGTGACGCTGGAAGACATGCGTTATTCCGGTCAGTTCCAACCCGTTTTGGCCTCTTTATTTGAGAAGTATGAGTTCGCTTCTTTAAAGAAGTTCCTGAATGGCAGGATTATGACGGGGGATGTACTCCCCTCCGCGAATAATTATGCCGATGCTCCGGGGAGTACACCCCCCGTCAAAATGGACATTTCATATCAGGAAGTTTCAGTAAAGGATTTGGTCACAGCGGCCCGGAAGGCCGGAAAGCTGGGCCTGGTACTTACGGAAAGCGGTTCCCTGGTGCTGGCGGCAGGGGAGGCTGCCTGCGTCATTCCCGGCCCTGACCGGGAATCTCCCGCCAAAGCCCTCCTGGAAGACCCCGCCGTAGCCAAATACGGCGTGGACCTCAAGCGGCTCTCCAACGCGCTGGCGGCGCAGGGAATCGGCCTGGAAGGGAAGTGGTGGGACATCCAGCTCATGCATTATGTGCTCAATCCGGAGCGCAGTCACGAGCTTTCGGCGCTCTCCCAGACATACCTGGGCGTAAACCTGGAGGAGGCTCCCGAATCGGCCGTTACCGGTTCCCTGTTTGATGAAGTTCCGGAAACGGCGGAGCCTTCCCGCCTCAAGGAAGCGGCGGTGCTCATTCCCCTTGGCGACAAGCTCCGGGAGAATCTTCCTCCTTTCTACGAATCCATGGAGGAGCCGCTCTCCAAGGTGCTCTCGCAGATGGAAAGGGACGGGGTGAAAGTGGATCTGGAACAGATCCGCGTCTTTGCCGACGGCCTCCGGAAAGAACTGACGGAACGCGAGATGCGCATTCGGGACCTGGCCGGAGAACCCGCGCTAAATATCTCTTCCCCCAAGCAGGTGGGAGAGCTTCTTTTTGAGAAACTCAAACTGGACCCCAAGGCCAAAAAGAGCGGCAAGGCCGGCCAATATACTACGGACGAAGCCACCCTCCTCGCCATTGCCGACAGGCATCCCGTGGTGGAGGAAATCCTGGAATTCCGGGCGGTCAAAAAACTGCTTTCCACCTATATCGAGCCTTTCCCTTCGTATATCTCGCCCCGGGACGGACGGGTGCATACTACCTTCAACCAGGCACTTACGGCTACGGGACGGCTTTCCAGCTCCAACCCCAACCTGCAGAACATTCCGGTTCGCACGGAGCGGGGCAAGGAGATCCGGAAGGCCTTTATCCCGGGCACGCCGGACGGCGTCATTGTAAGTGCCGATTATTCCCAGATAGAACTTCGCATCATGGCGCACCTTAGCCAGGA
>JAIKYL010000179.1 GCA_024683255.1 Bacteroidales bacterium
GGACCTTGGCTGGCTGCGGGAGCAGCATCGGCCCGATGCCCTGGCCACTCTCCTGGTGAGCGACCGCAAAACCCAGCGTTACCTCCTATTCCGGGAAGACGGCCGGCTTGCGGGCTGGACCAATTTGGCCACCGGAGAGGTCCGCAGCCCTTATCCGGACCTGGATCCATCGGCCTGCCGCATGCTGGCATTTTCCGGCATCCATTATATGTCTTGCGGTATTTTCCAGGCGTTTGAAGCACTGGAGATGCCGGAGCGTTTCCCCATCATGGATTTTTACCTCAAGGCCTGCGACTGCTATCCTATCTATGCCGCCGTTCCCCAGGACCTCCAACTCCTGGATGTTGGCAAACTGGACACCCTGGCCCAGGCGGAACGCTTTTGTCGGGATATCTAAACGCTTGATTTGCAGTATATTAACAATTTCCCCCTGTGATTCCAGTCACAGGGAGAATAACGTAAGTGGTTGACAATCAATTTAGGCGACTTCTTCCGTTACCGGAATCTCGTCAATGTTGCCGCGCTTCTGCTGCAGCGGAATGCGGTAGAAAGCCCAGATGCAGGCGGCAAGGATGGCCGTACCTGCAATGATGAGCGGGATATAGGTTCCCATGGGCATGGTCTCAATCCAGTATTCCGTCTCGTCCACATTGGTGAACTGGGCGGCGATCACAGCCGAACCGTTGTTCACGAAATGGATGAGCATGGTGAGTAGCAGGGAGCCGGTCTTGTAATACACATAACCCATTACCACGCCGATGAGGAAGGCATTGAGGGCCTGCCAGGGATTGAAGTGGATGAGGGCGAAGAACAGGGCGCTTATCACAATGGCCCAGACGGGCTTCATCTTGGTAAGGAGGCCGCGGAGGATAACGCCCCGGCACATCCATTCCTCAAAGATGGGAGCGAAGATGGCTGTTACCAGGAAAGAGCTCCAGAGGGGACCGCCTGTCACCTGCTTCATCGTCTCCAGGAAGGCATCGTAAAAAGCCTTCATTCCGGGAGTGGAAGTGGTGAGTTTGTAATTGGCGTAGTTGGGAAGATCCGAAGCCACCATAAAGGAAAAGGTCAGGGCCACCGTAATGAGGGCGATAATCCAGCCCTTGAACGGGCCGAAATGGCTGTTGTTGAGCTTATAACCCGGTTCGAACAGGCTGTTGCGCTGGCTCTTGTGAGCCACGTAGATCATGGCCGGCAGGAACTGCAGCGGGTACATGACAACCATTCCGTAATCCGTGATAACCTGTTGGGGAAGGAATGCCATGAGGATGAGCATTACCAGGCCGGCCAGGAGGGCGCCCACCAGGAACCATCCCAGCATGGCGAACATGCCGCCGATGCCCGGGACATACCAGGAATGGGTACCGTACAGATTGTAATTATTAACTTTTCTGGCAAAGAGTTCCATATCAATACAGGGGGCTTGGGTAAATACCTTTTTCTACTAATTCCGCGAACTTGGCCACCACGCCGGGACGGTCTTCCTTGAAGGTGACGCCGAACCAGCGGGAAGGGGTGGAAAGGACCTCGCAGGAGCCCTCCCCTTCCTTGACGATGACATCCACCACATACGGAATATAGAATTCCTTCTTGGGCTCGTTGATATTCTTCTCCAGGAATGCTTCAAAGAGTTTGTCGCTCTTGGCAAAATAGTCCGGGGTGAAGCCCCACATATTCATGGAGCAGAGGGCCTTGGCGGCCAGTTCCACATGGTTTTCCCCAGTTACGGAATTGTTTCCGTACACTTTTCCATCGGCCTCTTTTGCAATTTCCAGATGCTCTACCACGTCCGTAAGATTGCCCTTCCGGTCATAGGTGCAGATGCCGCGGGACACGCTGCCGTTCTCGCTGAGGGTGTTTTCCAGCTGGAAACCCACTATGCAGTACTGGCCTTGCGTGTTCTCATGCCTGCGGCACCAGTCTCCCAGGATCTTGAAGGAATCTTTCCCGTAGAAGTCGTCTCCGTTGATGACGGCGAAGGGTTCGTTGATTACACCGGCCGCCATCATTACGGCGTGGGCGGTACCCCAGGGCTTCACGCGCTCCGGATTGAGGGTGAAACGGGCGGGAATCTTATTGAGTTCCTGTGTTACAAAAACGAACTTAAGCGGTTCTCCGTCAACGGTTTTCACG
>JAIKYL010000180.1 GCA_024683255.1 Bacteroidales bacterium
CCGTCGGCCTTTGGCAGTGCACCCCTCTTCGACGTGGTGGTGGCCGATGTCCCCTGCTCCGGCGAAGGCATGTTCCGAAAGGACCCCAAAGCGGTGGAAGACTGGTCTCCGGAAACGGTGGATTTCTGCACCGCCCGCTCCCGGAGAATCCTTTCCGATATCTGGCCCACCCTCAAGGAAGGCGGCCTTTTGCTCTTTTCCACCTGCACCTTCAACCGGAAGGAAAACGATGAAACCGTGGCCTGGACCGCCGATGAACTGGGAGCCGAAATCCTGAACCTGGGGCCGCAGGAGCCCGCTATCCGTACGGCGCACGGCTACCTGATGCTGCCGGGCCGGGTGCCCGGGGAAGGCCAATACGCCGCCGTGCTCCGCAAAGGCGGATCCTTCACCACTCTCCGGAAAGCGGACCCCTTCACCCTCTTCCGGGCCGAACGTCCCGTGGAACCCGTGGACAATCTCCCCTCCTGGGAGGTGGACCGGGAAACCGCCCTCCGCTACTTGCACGGAGATGCGCTGAAACTGGCCCCGGAAGCGCCCATCGGCCCGCTTTGCATCAGCTTCAAGGGCCTCCCCCTGGGCCCCGCCAAAAACCTGGGGACCCGCTGCAACAACCTGTATCCCAAAGCTAAACGTATAAAAATGGATATCCGATGAAAAGATTACTCATACTCAGCGTCCTTCTGTGCGGCACCCTCCTTGCCGCCGCACAGACCACCAAGGAAGACTTTCTGCGCCGCTATAACAACCTGGTGGACCGCGTGGGGCCCACCGGCGTGGGCGTGGAAACGCTGCTGGACAACTGGGCGGCCGCCTATCCGGAGGACGACCAGCAGATGCTGGCCCGTTTTGCCTTCTGCTTTGCGCGCAGCCAGAGCAGCCAGGTGATTGAGCTGGACCGGGACCGCTACCTGGGCAACGCGCCCCTGCTTCCCATGACGGATTCGCTGGGGGTGAAGCACAATTTCTTTGAGGACACGGTGTATGACGACGACCTTTTTGCCGATGCCCTGCAGATGATTGACCAGGCCATCGCCACCAAATCCTGGAAACTGGATTACCGTTTCATGAAGACCAACGCCACGCTGGCCTATGAAAAAGAAAGCCCGGACATGGCCCTGCAGCAACTCAAGTCCCTTGCCGACGAGCATTTCACCCGTCACCCCTCTTGGGTGTACGAAGGCGTGGAGAAAGTGGGCGACGAGGAATTCTGCGCCTTCATGCAGGACTACTGCGCCGCCATTTTCCGCATCGGATCGGATGCATCGGCCGAAGCCTTCAAGTCGCTTTCCGAGCACCTGCTCAAATACAGCAAGAACAACCCGCTGTTCATGAACAATATCGGTTCCTACTGGCTGGTGAAGAAGGACTACAAGAAGGCGGCAAAGCAGTACGACGCCGTGATCAAGAAGCATCCCGAGGACATTACCGCCATCCGGAACGGCCTGCTCACGGCCCGTGCATCCAAGGACACCAAGATGGAAAAGAAATACCTGACCCTCATGGCCAAATACGGCGAAACGGAAGTGGACCGGATGTCGGCCCAGGCCAAACTGGATGCTATGGGAAAGAAGTAGTGAAACTTTTTTCCAATATCCGCCGTATTATAAAAGTATCGCATTTTCACGTGTATGAAACTGTCCCAATTCAATTTTGACCTAAGTAAGGACCGCATCGCCCAGGA
Source organism: Bacteroidales bacterium (assembly GCA_024683255.1). The sequence continues at coordinate 1,685 of JAIKYL010000180.1, forward strand.
ACCTCCGCGCTGGAGGGATGAGGCACGCCTGATGGTCCTGCACAAAGACTCCGGAGAACTGGAGCACCGCCAATTCAAGGATATCATAGACTATTTCGGCAAGGGAGACACGTTCGTTCTCAACGACACCAAGGTTTTCCCGGCCCGCCTGTACGGCAAAAAGGAAAAGACCGGCGCCGATATCATGGTGCTCCTCCTGAGGGAGCTGAACCGGGAGCAGCGCCTGTGGGACGTGATTGTGGATCCGGCCCGCAAGATCCGTATCGGCAACAAGCTTTATTTCGGCGAGGACGAGAGCCTGGTGGCCGAGGTGATTGACAACACCACCTCCCGCGGCCGTACCCTGCGCTTCCTCTTCGACGGTTCCTACGAGGACTTCAAGGAGGCTCTTTTCGCCCTGGGAGAGCCCTACGTGCCCGAATGGGTAAAGGAAAAGGTGACTCCGGAAGATTCGGAGAACTACCAGACCATCTTCGCAGCCAAGGAGGGTGCCGTGAGCGCCCCCGCAGCCGGCCTGCACTTCAGCCGGGAGCTGTTCAACCGTATGATCCTGAAGGACATCGAAAAGACTTTCATCACCGTGCACATGGGCATCGGCCAGTTCCGGACCGTGGATGTGGAAGACCTTTCCAAGCACAGGATGGATTCCGAACGCCTCATCATCACCCAGGAGGCGGCCGATGTGATCAACAAAGCCAAAAGGACCGGCAAGAAGGTGGTAGCCGTGGGCACCACCGTGATGCGGGGCCTGGAGACCTATGTCACCACCACCCACGAGGTGAACGCCTTTGACGGCTGGACCAACAAGTTCATCTTCCCGCCGTACCAGTACGCCGTGCCGGATGCCATCGTTTCCAACTTCCACCTGCCCCAGTCCACCATGCTCATGTGCGTGGCGGCCTTCGGCGGATACAAGGGTGTAATGCACGCCTATGAGGTGGCCCTGGAGGAGGGATACAAGTTCGGCCCTTACGGAGACGCCCTCCTGATTGTGTAGAATCGGTTGAAACCGATAAATAATCGTAAAAAACAGTACAATCATTCAACCGATTGTGCTGTTTTTCGTTTTTCCGCCTTATCTTGGCGGCATGAGTACTTACGACGAAACCGTGGCGCTGTGCGCCTTGAATAAGATTTTTGGCTATCATCCACATCTAGCCCTGGACCTGATGGAACAGAACGGCAGTGCCCTGACTTTGTTTGACGGCAAACTGGCCGCCGAAGCTCCCTTAGCCGATGCACAAGTGGGACGGGATGTATTTCCCCCCGCAATCACATCTCTGTTACCACAGCTGGTGCCTTCTCAGTTGGAGTGGGCAGCAAAGGAGTTGGAGAAGGTGCAGGGATTGGGATGTCGGTTCATAAGCATCCTGGATGACAATTATCCTGCTGTCCTTCGAGAATGCCCGGGGCCGCCACTGGGACTGTACATGAAGGCGTCTTCTTCTCCAGCAGAGATTTTCGGCCTGCGGCCGATGGTGGCTTTTGTTGGGACCAGGGATTTGAGTCCCTATGGGAAGGCATGGTGCTCCAAATTGGTTAGAGCCATTGCAGAAGCTCATGTACAGCCTTCTATTGTGAGTGGTCTGGCCCTGGGAACGGATGGTGTGGCACACCGGACAGCGCTGGATTGCGGTCTTTCCACCGTCGGCGTTATGGCCACGGGAATCGATGCAGTATATCCCTGGCAACATGAAAAACTGGCAACTGAGATGGTAGGTAACCCCGGGAGTGCCCTTCTAACGGATTATCCGCTGGACACATCGCCGGTAGCATTGAACTTTGTGCGGCGGAACCGGATTATTGCGGGGCTGGCTTCGGCGGTGGTGGTGGTTGAATCAAAGACCAAAGGAGGGTCGCTCATGACGGCCAAATACGCCGTTGAGTATAGCCGGGAAGTGTTTGCGGTACCCGGCCGGCTGGACGATGTCCGGAGCGCCGGCTGCAATTCCCTCATCGCTTCGGAGATGGCCCGGATCGTTACTTCTCCTGAGCAGCTGGTAGATGCACTGGGACTGGGCGGGGCGCGCCGGCATCGGGGAGACGGCGGTTCCTGGGTCACCTCGCAGGCGGGAGACCCGCCGGAAAAGGTCCTGGAGGCCCTGCTGGCGCGGAAATACGGCCCGGGGTCGCCGCTGGTGGGCATCGGCCTTGCCGTGATGCAGCAACGGGGCATTACGCCCGGGGAGCTTGCGGGGGTGGTCCGTCGGCCTTATGGGGAAGTCCTCGCCGGGATCGGCACGCTGGAGGCCGACGGATTTCTTACCACAGACCTGCTGCAAAGGTGTTCAATTGCCGGGAAATTTGCGTAACTTTGTAGATTGGAATGTTCATAGACACGCATACCCATTTTTACGATGAGTGGCTGCTGCCGGAGGCCGAAGAAGCCGTCCGCAGGGCGCTGGAGGCCGGTGTGGGCAAAATGATCCAGGCCGATGTGGACTCCCGTGAGCGCCCGGCCATGTGGGAGATTGGAGACAGGCACCCGGGCGTCATCTATGAGATGCTGGGCCTGTACCCGGGCTCCGTGGACGCCAACTGGCGCGAGGAACTGGATGCGCTGGAGCCATACAAGGACAAGGGTATCGTGGCCATTGGGGAAATTGGCCTGGACTATCATGAGGGGCTGGAGTACGTGAAAGAACAGAAGGAGGTGCTGCGGCTGCAGCTGGAATTGGCGGCCAAGATGGATCTGCCGGTGAATATCCACCTCCGGGATGCCTGGGAGGACCTTTTCGGGGTTCTGGCCGATTGCCGACACCTGCACATCCGGGGCAATCTCCACTGCTTCACCGCCAGCTATGAGGTTTATGAGCGGGCCAACCGGTACGGGGAGTTCTCGGTGGGCATCGGCGGGGTTGTCACCTTCAAGAACGCCTCGCTGGCCAGGACCCTGGAGCGCATTCCCCTGGAAAGGATCCTGCTGGAGACAGACGCCCCTTACCTGGCACCCGTTCCGCACCGCGGACAGCGCAACGAGAGCGCATACCTGCCGCTGATCGCGGCCAAGGTGGCCGAGGTCAAAGGCCTGGACATACGGGAAATTGAAGAAATAACCACAAATAACGCAGAAATACTGTTTAACCTTTAGGAGATTCCCGGTCAAGCCGGGAATGACGACAATATGAGTGCTTCTGTATTAATCATTTACACCGGAGGTACCATCGGCATGAAGGAAGACCCGATGGACGGAACCCTGAAACCTTTCGACTTCAGCCAGATCAAGGCGGAGGTCCCGGAGCTGAATAAGTTCGCCGTCCGGATTGACTCCTACACCTTCGATCCGCTCATTGACTCTTCCGATGTGGAGCCGTCCCTGTGGATTTCCCTGGCGGAGATTATCCGGGACCGCTACGAGGAGTACGACGGTTTTGTGATCCTGCACGGCACGGACACCATGGCCTATAGCGCCTCCACGCTCAGTTTCATGCTGGAAGGGCTCACCAAGCCGGTTATCTTTACCGGGAGCCAGCTGCCCATCGGCGTGCCCCGTACGGACGGGAAAGAGAACCTGATATCGGCCGTTGAAATTGCCGCCGCCAAGGACGAGAAAGGGCATGCGCGGGTGCCGGAAGTGGCCATTTGCTTTGACTCGCAGCTGCTCAGGGGCAACCGCTGCGTCAAATACAGTGCCGAGGCCTTCAACGCCTTCGCCTCCCCCAACTGTCCACCCCTGGCCGAGGCCGGCATCAACATCCGCTACAATACGGACCTCATCCGCAAACCCATCTACTGGGACGCCCAGCTGCGGGTGCAGACCCGCCTGGACACCCGGGTCTCCATCCTCAAGGTGCACCCCGGCATGACGCCGCAGGTGATGCGGTCGGTAGTCTGTGATCCTCTCACCCGCGCCTGCATCCTGGAAACCTACGGTTCCGGGAACGCCCTGTCCAGGGACTGGTTCCTGGATATCCTTAGGGAAGCCGCCGGCAGCGGAAAGATCCTTCTTAACGTAACCCAATGTAAATCAGGCACTGTGAACATGGACCTGTATGCCACGGGTGCATCTCTCAAGCACGCGGGGGTGCTCTCCGGGGTGGACATCACCACCGAAGCGGCCCTTGGAAAACTGTTCTGCCTCATGGGGCGCAACGACAATAACGACTGGGTAAAAACCATGCTGGAAAAGGACCTTTGTGGCGAAATAAGCAAATAATCTTTGGCTTTTTGAATTTTTATTGCTAACTTGCACGACCGAATATGTGGATATACTAACAACTAATTCAATTTATAACTAACAACTCAAAAACGATTATGAAAAAGTTTTTCATGTTCTTGGCAGTTGCCAGTCTCATGACTTTCACTGCTAGCATCGTCGCTTCTGCACAGGAAGAAGAGGCAGCCCCCGCCGCTGTGGAACAGGTTGCCGATGACGCCGAAGAGGTTATTGACCTTTTCGCCGGTTCCGGTGAGGAAGTTCCTCTCCACCAGGCCTTGAAGACCAAATTCATCGAAGGTGGTGCAAGCTTCATGTCCCTCATCATCATCTGCTTGATCCTGGGTATGGCCCTCGCTATCGAGCGTATCCTGTATCTGGCCTTCTCCAAGACCAACACCACCAAGCTTCTCGACAATGTAGAGAAGGCTCTTGAGGAAGGTGGCATTGAGAAAGCCAAGGAAGTCTGCCGCAATACCCGCGGCCCGGTTGCCAGCATCTTCTATCAGGGTCTGCTCCGCGCAGATCAGGGTGTGGATGTGGTTGAAAAGACCATCGTTTCCTACGGCGGTGTTCAGATGAGCCTCATGGAGAACGGCCTCAGCTGGATTGGTCTGTTCATTTCCATCGCCCCGTCCCTGGGATTCCTTGGTACCGTTATCGGTATGATCCAGGCCTTCGACGCCATCCAGGCTGCCGGTGATAT
>JAIKYL010000189.1 GCA_024683255.1 Bacteroidales bacterium
CAATATAATGTGTATCCACCGTGAGGCCGATGGTATTGAAATAGTCCTTCCGGCCTTCTACAACGCCGGCGTAATTAACGTCCACATCCCTTACGAAGATCCAGGTGCGGACGGTGTCATCGGCCACGGAAAGGCCCTTCAGTTCCTGTTCCAGCTTTTGGAAAATGCTGGACATCTGTTCCCGGGAATCCTTTCCAGGGCTCACCAGGGAACCGGTCCAGTAATGGGCGTATCCGTTGTGCGTGGGAATGCCGTCCGGGGCCTCGAAGGAATCCGTGCAGTACATCCAGAGGGCTATCCGCGTCCCATCCAGGGGAGGCTGCTGGACCACCGAGGTGGGAACCTTCGGAAATGCAGAGAGGGCCTCCTGCAACTGCGGAAACTGATTGGCCGCATCGCTCAGGAAGAAGCGGCGGAAATGGACGGTACGGCCCCGGGATGCTTCCCGGCATGCCTCCAGGACGGCGTCCAGCTGCTTTTCATAGTCAAGTGCCGGATCCGTTACGGATACCAGGAAATGATATTCCCGGACGCCGCCGTCCTTGGGTGCAAAGGTAAAAGTGGAAACTCTGGTATTCATTTTAGCGGATGAATTTACGCATTTTTTCCAAGTACTCCAAAAAACGGGATGATTGTAATGTTGAAAAAGTATCAATGCTTGCGAAAATTAACAAATAAATATTACCTTTGTAACAATATGGCAAAAGTCTTAAGGGAAATCACGTCCATCTCGGACAAGGACTGCTTCTACATAGTGGAGCGGCATAAGAGCGAATTCACCTGGCCCATCCATACGCACGAAGTGTATGAACTCAATTTCATAGAGCGGGGTAAAGGCGTGCGCCGGATTGTGGGAGACAGTATCGAGGAGATAGGGGATTACGACTTGGTGCTCATTGCCGGAGACGGTCTGGAACACGCCTGGGAGCAGGGGAACTGCACGGAGCCGGACATCCGGGAAATCACCATCCAGTTTTCTCCGCATCTGCTTGGCGCAGAACTGCTTGCGAGGAATCAGTTCGACTCGGTGAGAAAGATGTTCGAGCGGGCCCAGATGGGTATCGCCTTCTCTATGCCGGCTCTTATGCGTGTATATCATCTGCTGGATACCCTGGCTTCCAAGGAAGAACGCATAGAACAGTTCCTGGACATGCTCAAAATCCTGTATGAGCTTTCGCTGGACACGGAGGCCCGGACGCTGGCGTCCAATTCCTTTGCCAAGACCGGCTACGACAAGGAAAGCCGCCGGGTGAGCAAGGCCAAGGAGTACATTGCCAACCACTATACGGAAGAAATTATGCTGGAAGACCTGGCCGCCCTGGTGGCCATGGCCCCGTCGGCCTTCAGCCGTTTTTTCAAGCAGCATACGGGAAGGACCCCTATTGACTACATCATTGATGTCCGGCTGGGAGTGGCGGCGCGTATGCTGGTGGATACCAGTACTTCCATTAGTGAAATCTGTTATGCCTGCGGGTTCAACAACCTGTCCAACTTCAACCGAACGTTCAAAGCCAAGCGCGGTTACACGCCCCGGGATTTCAGGGCCCTGTTCACAAAGAACCGGATCTTCGTATAGTCCAAAATTATTAAAATACAATTTTGTAAAAATACTGCTGGTTATATCCCGCAAGATTGCGTATCTTGCGCAAAAATAGCCTTATGAGATTTTTCCCCATCCTGCTGCTGGCTTCCCTGTTGTCCTGGGGATGCGGCCATTCGTCATCCCAGGAACTCGATTCTTTCCCGGAGATTGTCCAACAATCTCATCGTCAAGCCTTTCCGCTTTTCCGGAAGGGCTCGTCCGCCCCGGTCCTGTACAGCGGGGAAGATGCCGCTGTCGTGGGCATTGCGGCTGGCCTTCTGGCCGACGACGTGGAGCGGGTATGCGGGAAGCGGCCTTTCACGGGAACGGCAGACATCCTGCCGGAGGGTCCTGCCGTTGTGGCCGGGACCATCGGCCACAGTGCCCTGATAGATACCCTCCGTGCCCGGGGGCAGATAGATGTGCGGGAAGTGGAGGGAAGATGGGAATCATTTCTGATCCAGACGCTTACATTGCCGGGCAGTCGGTATCCCCTGCTGGTAATCGCAGGAAGCGACCGCCGGGGAACGGCCTATGGCCTTACTTCCCTTTGCGAAGCCGTGGGCGTTTCTCCCTGGTACTGGTGGGCCGACTTGGCTCCCTCACGGAAGGAGGCCCTGTTCGTGCGTCCGGGCAGGTTCGTGCAGGCTTCCCCGGCCGTACAGTACCGGGGCATCTTCATTAATGACGAGCGTTTTGGCGGCTGGGCCCGTTGGGTGGAGGAGAACTTCGACAAGGAGTCCGGACAGGTGGGCCCCAAGGTATATGAAAAAGTATTTGAACTGTTGCTCCGCCTGAAAGCCAATTATTTATGGCCTGCTATGCACAATGGTTCCAAAGCCTTCAATGCCACGCCGGAGAATGCGCTCCTGGCCGATGACTATGCTATAGTGATGGGCTCCTCCCACTGCGAGCAGATGCTCCGCAACAATGAGGACGAGTGGAAGAATGCGGGCACCTGGGGAGACTTCAACTACATCACCAATCGGGAGAATATGGTGCGCTACTGGGAGGAACGCGTCCGGTCGAACGGTCGTTTTGAGAACACCTATACTCTAGGTCTCCGCGGCATCCACGACTATCCTATGGAAGGCGCCCGTACTACGGAAGAACGCCGGGACCTGATGCAGCGGGCCATCGACGACCAGCGGGAAATCCTGCGCCGGAACATAGACAGGCCGCTGGAAGAGATACCCCAGGTCCTGTGTACGTACGAGGAGGTGCTGGATGCCTATCATGCCGGGCTGCAGGTGCCGGATGACGTGATTATGCTCTGGTCCGACGATAAGCAGGGCTATACCCGCAATCTCTGTAATCCACGGGAGATGGAACGCAGTGGAGGCGCCGGCATCTACTACCATATCTCCTACCACGGAGATCCGGCCAGCTGGCTGTGGCTGAGCCCGCTTTCCCCTGCCTTCCTTTCCACGGAACTCACCAAAGCCTATACTTACGGGGCACGGAAGCTCTGGGTCTTCAACGTGGGTGATATCAAACCGGCCGAAAAGGAAATAACCTTTGCCATGGAACTGGCCTGGGACCCGGACCGTTGGGCGCCGCAGCGGGCGCACGGGTTCATCGAACAGTGGGCTGAACGCAGTTTCGGGAAGGCTTTTGCCCGGGAAATAGCCGACATCCAGGCCGGTTATTATCGGCTCCAGGCGTCCGGCAAGGACTCGCAGGTCTGGTTCCTGGAGTATCCGGAGACGGAAATCCGCAGCCGCCTGGCCGAATGGCAGGAGTTGTCACGGCGCTCCTTCCAATTGGAAAAACGGATTCCGGAGGCGCTGAAGGCGGCTTATTTTGAGCTGGTGTTGTATCCGGTCCACGGGGCTTTCCTGGCCAATGAGTACCAGCTGCTGGCCCGCACCAGTATGGCCCACGCCGCCGTGGCTGATGCCGATACCGGGCTTGCCGATGCGGCACGTGCCCGTGAAGCCTATGATGCCCTGAACGAGTGGACCCGCCGCTATAATGAAGACCTGCTTGACGGAAAGTGGAACGGTTTCTTCAACTGGCGGCCCTATCATTGGTATTATTCCAACGGGATGGATGCGCCGGTGTGTACGGAGGAATTGCTGGATAAGGTCCGGAATGCTCCTGCTGCGAGGTTCCTGGACGTATCGGCCGCCCTCTCTCCTGCGGGTGCCCCGGTTCAGAGTGAACGGGAAGGGGAGATACCCCTCTGGATCCACGCTCTCACCCCGGTCCGGAACGCTTCCAAGCTCCCGGAAGACAACGCTTTTTGCCGGATAGAAACAGGTACGGAATCGTTTGTAGCCTCTGCCACGCCCATCAACAATGTATGGCATTCTCCGCTCATCGGCCCTATGTGGAGCCGGGTGGGGACCCTGCATCTGAAAAAGGGGGAGAACCGCCTTTGGATTACCCGCTTGGAAGAGCAGGCGGAGGTGGATGCGCTGTACCTTGGAGCGTATCCGCCTTTCCCGGAGGCGGCGCGGACCTGCATCCCGGCGCAATCCTATCAATCGGCTTCTGCTCCGGAGGGATGCTCCGTCGTCACCGTTCCCGGACTGGGATTCAGCGATGGCGTAACGGTACTGCCTTTCGGCACACCTTCCTATACTCCCGATAACGCCCCGTCGGTGGAGTATGAACTGGAATTGGTCCCTGGCGATACCTCTCTGGAGATCCGGACGCTGCCCACCCTCCACGTTTATGAAGGCCGGGACGCCCGTTATGCCGTGAGCGTTGATGGGGCCGATGCCGATATTTTTTCCATCCATACTGCGGATTTCTCTGCAGAGTGGCGATGGAATGTACTCCGGGGATATTCTTTCCGCCGTGTGGACGTTTCCGGTCTGGCTCCGGGCCGGCACCGGGTGCGGATCTGTTTCCTGGACCCCGGTATTGTTTTGGAGCAGCTCTTAATGTTTAAATAGTATCGTTATTAGCCAAATAAATGTAGGTCAAACTTGCTAAATTCGTTTAATTTTGCAGGGATATAATATGTGACCGACATAATGAAACTGACACTTAAAGCCCTCACTGGGATACTAATAGCCCTCACGCTTTCCGGATGTGCCGGAAAAAGCCTTTTCACAAGCGTCCAGGACGGACATTTCGTCCGTGACGGGAAATCCTACAGCTATATCGGCACCAACTTCTGGTACGGCCCCATCCTGGCTTCGGACGGGCAGGGCGGCGACTATGCGCGCCTGTGCCGGGAGCTGGATACGCTCAAGGCCCTGGGCCTGGAGAACCTGCGGGTTCTGGTGGGTGCGGATGGCCAGGACGGCGTCTTCTCCCGCGTGGAACCCACCCTGCAGAAGGCCCCGGGCGTGTACAACGATACCCTCCTGGTTGGCCTGGACCGTTTCCTGGTGGAACTGGGCAAGCGGGATATGCAAGCAGTCCTGTATCTGAACAACAGCTGGGAATGGAGCGGCGGTTACGGCCAGTATATGGAATGGGCCACCGGCGAAAAAGCGCTCATTCCGCTCATCGACGGCTACTGGCCCTTCATGCAGCAGATGCGCAAGTTCCAGACTTCCAAGGAGTCCCAGGAACTGTTCTACAACCACGTGCGGGCCATCGTGGGCCGCACCAATTCCATCACCGGAAAGCCTTACAGGGAGGACCCGGCCATCTTTTCCTGGCAAATCGGCAACGAACCGCGCTGCTTCTCGGATGAGGCGGCCGTCCGTGACGGCTTCATCGGCTGGCTCACGGAAAGCGCCCGCATCATCAAGGAACTGGATCCCAACCACATGGTTTCCACGGGAAACGAAGGTTTCATGGGCTGCGAGCAGGATATGGACCTGCTGGAGCGGGTCTGCGCCATTCCGGGGGTGGATTATATGACCATCCATATCTGGCCCTACAACTGGAACTGGGTAAAGGCCGATTCCCTGCGGGAAGATCTGGGGACGGCCCTGGACAATACCCTGGAGTATATCCTCCGGCATCAGGAGCTCTCCGCAAAGTACGGCCTTCCCGTGGTGGCCGAGGAATTCGGCTTCCCGCGCGACGGTTTCCGGAGCGATATGACCTCCCCCACATCGGCCCGCGACGCCTATTATGCCTTTGTGTTCTCCCAGGTGGGAACCACCCTGCAGGGCGCCAATTTCTGGGGCTGGAGCGGTTTTGCCGTCCCTTTGCATGAGCAGTGGGAGACCGGAGACCCTTATACCGGAGACCCGGCCCAGGAGGCCCAAGGACTCAATGGAGTGTACATCACGGACACCACCGTGGACATAATCAGCGAGGCAGTGGCCAACCTGAAGCAACTTTAAATTCCTGGCTATGAAAAAGTTTTCCCTGTTTGCCGTCCTTGTTGCAGCCGCAGCCCTTACCGCCTGCGGTACCAAGCCGGTTGAAGATCCGGTCCTGCCTGCTCCCACTGCCATTACCTTGAATCCCGCGTCCCTCACGGCCGCACCGGAGGGAGAGACGCTTACCGTGGAAATCACCTCCCCGTACCGGCCCAATGTGACGGACCTGCCGGAGTGGGTCACTTTCAAGGATGCCGCCTTCAAGGATTACAAGATGACGGCCAGTTTTGTGGTGGCCGCCAATGATACTTATGAGAGCCGGAGTGCGGAAATCACCGTCATCTGCACGGGAACTGCCTCGCAGGCACTTACCATCTCCCAGAACGGCAAAGCCGTGCCGGCGGATGCACCCCTTGCGGGGCTGGACAACGCCGATGTGGCGGACCTTGCCGCCAAACTGGGCCTGGGCTGGAACCTGGGCAACCACTTCGACGGCTATTACAGCGGATCCTGGGCCGGTGACAAGGAAGGCTATCCGGAAGAAACGGTGTGGCAGTCCGCTTCGGGCGGGAAGGCCACCCACAGCACCTTCTACGGTCTCAAGGCGGCGGGCTTCTCCAGCGTACGCATCCCGGTATCCTGGCTAAAGATGATAGGCCCCGCCCCCGACTACAAGATTAACGAGGACTGGATGAACCGCGTGTACGAGGTGGTGGGCTATGCCCGGAACGCCGGCCTTTACGTGATCATCAATACCCATCACGATGAGAACCACGGCGTAGATAACGACTACCAGTGGCTGGACATCAAGAAAGCCGCCGGGGACCCTGCGCTCAACACCCGGATCAAGGCCGAAATCAAGGCCGTTTGGACGCAGATCGCCAATAAATTCAAGGACTGCGACAGCTGGCTCATCATGGAAGGTTTCAATGAGCTGAACGACGGCGGATGGGGCTGGAGCGCGGAATTCAGGGCCGATCCCACCAAACAGTGCAACATCCTGAACGAGTGGAACCAGGTGTTCGTGGATGCCGTCCGCGCCACCGGCGGCAAGAACGCCACCCGCTGGCTGGGGGTTCCCACCTATGCAGCCAATCCGGAGTTCGAGAAGTACCTCACGATGCCTTCGGATCCCGCCGGGAGAACCATGCTGGCCGTCCATTTCTACGATCCGTCCGAGTATACCATCGGGGAAAAGCAGTGGTCGGACTGGGGCCATACCGGTGCTGCCGGAAAGAAGGACCCCGGTGGAAATGAAGACCACGTACGCGCCGTTTTCGGGAACTTGAACGCCAAATATGTGGCAAACAATATCCCCGTTTACCTGGGCGAATTCGGCTGCTCCATGCGCAGCAAGTCCGACACCCGTGCCTGGAAGTTCTATCTCTATTACCTGGAATATGTGGTTAAGGCGGCCAGGACGTACGGCCTGCCGGCCTTCCTCTGGGATAACGGAAACGAGGGTTCCGGCCGAGAGAAACACGGTTACATCCATCACGGAACCG
>JAIKYL010000220.1 GCA_024683255.1 Bacteroidales bacterium
ATCATCGGCACGGACTGCGAAGCCATCGACCGCGCTGAAAACCGGGATTCCTTTGAAAAGCTGCTGCTGTCCCTCCATATCCCACAGCCGGAGGGCGAGGCCGTCACCAGCGTGGAAGCCGGCGTCGAGGCTGCCCGCCGCATCGGCTATCCCGTCTTGGTGCGTCCCAGCTTTGTGCTGGGCGGCCGGGCCATGCAGATCGTGGCCCAGGAGGAATCCATGTGGGATTACCTGAAGACCGCGGTGGAGGTGGACGAGGACAAGCCCGTGCTGGTGGATAAATACATCCGGGGCAAGGAAGTGGAAGTGGACGCCGTGTGCGACGGACGCCGCGTCTTCGTTCCGGGCATCATGGAGCTGGTGGAAAGGACCGGCATCCATTCCGGCGATTCCATCAGCGTCTATCCCTCGTTCAGCCTTTCCCATAGGGTCAAGCAGACGATCCTTGATTACACCGAAAAGCTCGGGCGCGGGATTGGCATAATCGGCCTGTTCAACATCCAGTTCATTGTCGACAGCGCGGAGAAAGTGTATGTCATAGAGGTCAATCCCCGTTCCTCGCGGACCGTGCCCTTCCTCTCCAAGGCTACCGGATACTCACTGGCGGATATCGGTACCCTGGCCATGCTGGGCCTTTCCCTGCAGGAACAGGGCATATTCACCCGCTACCCCGAAGAGAGAACAGGTTCGTACGTAAAAGTGCCTGCGTTCTCCTTCTCCAAACTCAGGGGCATGGACGCCTACCTTTCTCCGGAAATGAAGTCCACCGGCGAGGCTATCGGCTATGACGACAAGCTGCACCGGGCGGCCTGCAAGGCCATGATGGCCACCGGGCTCTCTCTGCCCAATCACGGCACCGTTTTGGTGAGCGTGGCGGACGAGGACAAGGAGGAGGCCGTTCCTCTGGTGCGGCGATTCTATAAGATGGGCTTCAACATCGAGGCCACCCCGCGTACTGGTGAGGTTCTGCAAACTTACGGCATCCGCACCCGCATTCGGCACAAACCCAGCGAAGGCAGCGAGGAGCTGCTGGATTCCATCCGGGCCGGATACGTCAGCTATGTGATAAATACCAGATCCGTCCTGTCCGGGACGCATCACGACGACGGCGTGGCCATCCGCCGCTGCGCCGCCCAGAACAATACCACCATGCTCACATCTCTGGACACGGTGTGTCTGTTGCTGGACGTTCTGGAAGAGGTCGCCATAACCATCTCGCCGATGGAGGCCAGGTGATAAAGGACATCTGTTCATCGGGAAACAATTGCTTGAGGGTAGGAAAGGATGCTTAATCCTGCCCCCAAATTCTCTAATAACAAAAGGCCGGGGCGCAATGGTTTATAACTCATTGTACCCCGGCCATTTTTGCGATCCCGTCATCCGTATGCCTGATTCGGTTTTTCAATAGCTTTTTTATGGTTATCGACCTTAATATCGCCTATTTTATTCTTGTAAATCCAATCACCCGCTATGCGGACCGGCACGGCAGTAAAGAAAGAGAAGCTACTGCATAATACTTCAATTAATAGAATAAATACGGTGCAGGAAGCTAAAAGGGGGTAAAGTCTGATAAATGACAGCGGTATGCCGCACAGGAAGAATGCATAACAAAACATCATTTTATTACTTTATATAATGACAAAAAAGAATGAGGCTGTTATCCGATAAACTATTGACATTTTGGCAGGAGCATGGTTTATAACGTAATTGAAGATACTTTTCGCTGCAGTTGTTTTTCAAACTCAATACATCCCGGACCTGTGAAAAACAAAAGGAGGCCAAATCATGTACAATGCGTCAAAAGAACAGTACGCTGCCTTCGACAGGCAGCACGATTACCTTGGCTCCAAAATCAAACTGGGGAAGGAACTATTGTGGCTGACCAAAGAACAGTGCATCGAATGCGGACCCAACATCGATGAGATCCTCGCTATCGTTAAAGACACCATGATCGCCCATGGCAAGGCTGAGTACGAAATGCCGGCCAAGATCGGCATCCATCCCTATGAAGATGTATTCTTCCACGCCATGCCGGCTTACGTGCCCGGCCAAACGGCGGTCGGTATCAAATGGATCGAATGCTTCCCGCGTAACCCCAGACAGTACGGTCTGCCCCAGACTACAGGCGTGCAGGTGATGAACGACATCGCCACCGGCGTCCCCGTAGCCATAATGGACTGCACCTGGATCACCGCCATGAGAACTCCGGCCGTGACCGCTCTTTCCGCTGCAGCTCTGAAACCGGAGACCGAGTACTTCGGCATGTTCGGCGCGGGCGTCCAGGGGAAAGAGCATCTGAGATATATCGTCCATACCCTGAAAAAGCTCAAGAAGATCTACCTGTACGACATTTATGAAGACGCCGTAAAGAAGGCCATAGCAGAGGTACAGCCGGAGATAGACGTGGAGATCGTGCCGGCCAAGGATCCGCAGGAAATCGCCGAAAAGTGCGAGACCATGAGCTCTGCCACCATCATCCTC
>JAIKYL010000243.1 GCA_024683255.1 Bacteroidales bacterium
ACAGGGCCCCCGGCGAGGGGGCGGTGGGGGTGGCGCTCCCCGGGGGAGCTGTCACGAAGTGACTGAGGGGTAGCGTCTACAAAGATAACCTGGGAAAGCAGTGCAACAAAGGGATAGGTTCAATAGAAGTAGGATTTTAGATTTGAAAAACCGACAGTTTTGGTTATCTTTGTAGGATAAATGACTACGAATGGCAGACATCATTAATTCCACCTACAACGACGACGCCATCCAGACCCTGGAATGGAACGAACATATCCGCAGACGCGCCGGCATGTATATCGGCCGGCTGGGTAACGGAGACCGGCAGGGCGATGGCATCTACGTGCTCTTGAAGGAAATCATCGACAATTCCATCGATGAATTTTCCATGGGCTTCGGCAAGCGCATTGACATCACCATCGAGGAAAAGACGGTGACGGTGCGGGACTTCGGCCGGGGCATTCCACTGGGCAAGGTGGTGGATGCCACTTCCAAACTGAATACAGGCGGCAAATTCGACGACACCAACTTCAAGAAGAGTGTGGGTATGAACGGCGTCGGTACCAAGGCCGTCAATGCCATGTCGGTGGACTTTTACGTGGCTTCCTATCGGGAGGGGCAGTGCTCGTACGCCCATTTCTCCCGCGGACAGCTGCTGGAGGCCGATATCATCCCCTCCAACGAGAAGAACGGTACCCTCATCCGTTTCACCCCGGACGAAGACATGTTCAACGACTATTCCTTCCACATGGAATTTGTGGAGAGCATGGTCAAGAACTACTCATACCTCAAGAAAGGCCTTACCCTGGTCCTTAACGGAGAGGCCTACAAGAGCGAAAACGGCCTGCTGGACCTGGTTACGGAGAACATGAGCGAAACCCCGCTCTATCCCCTCATCCACCTGGAGGACGAAGACATTGAGATAGTCCTCACCCACGGCAACAGCTACGGAGAGAACATCTCCTCCTTTGTGAACGGACAGAACACCCGCGACGGCGGCACCCATCTGGCCGCTTACCGGGAGGCCATTGCCAAGACCTTCAAAGATTTCTACAAGAAGGATTACAAGCCGGAAGACATCCGCCAGGGCATTGTGGGCGCCATTTCCATCCAGATCCAGGAGCCCATCTTCGAAGGCCAGACCAAGACCAAGCTGGGTTCCACCTACATGTGGGAAAAGCAGGTGAAAGCCGCCGACGGAACCAACTCCGTGGACCGCGGACCCACCATCCGTACCTTCGTGAACGACATGGTCACCAAGAAGCTCAACGACTATCTTCACATGCACATGGACAT
This sequence comes from Bacteroidales bacterium, assembly GCA_024683255.1. Next base: position 1,279 of record JAIKYL010000243.1, read on the forward strand.
CGTCCCCGTGATTGAAGAGAAGATCAAGGCTTCCCAGGCCGAGCGCGAGGAGATTGCCGGTGTGCAGAAGAAATCCCGCGAAAGGGCCAAGAAAACGGCCGTGTACAACCGTAAATTAAGGGATTGCCGATACCATTTCTGCGACACCAAGTTCCCCAAGGGCATGGAAGACCAGCGGGAGAAGACCTCCATCTTCATCACGGAGGGCGACTCCGCTTCCGGTACCATCACCAAGGTGCGGGACGCCAACAACCAGGCGGTGTTCTCCCTCCGGGGCAAACCCATCAACTGCTTCAAGGAAAGCCGCAAGAAAGTGGCCGAGAACGAGGAGCTGAACCTCCTCATAGCCGCCCTGGGCGTGGAAGAGGATCTGGACAACCTCCGCTACAACAATATCATTGTGGCAACGGATGCCGATGACGACGGCATGCACATCCGCATGCTGGTCCTAACCTTCCTCATGAAGTATTATCCGGAGCTAATACGCCGCGGGCACGTGTATATCCTGCAGACTCCCCTCTTCCGCGTGCACAACAAGAAGGACCGCCGCTACTGCTATTCCATAGAGGAGCGGGACAAGGCCGTGAAACAGCTAAAGACGGGTGTGGAAATTACCCGCTTCAAGGGCCTGGGAGAGATTTCATCCAACGAGTTCGTGGATTTCATCGGCGAAAACATGCGCCTGGACACGGTAAAGCTGGCCGATGAGGAATCCATTGCCGATATTATGGAGTTCTACATGGGCATCAATACCTACGAGCGCCAGCACTTCATCATGGATAATCTCCGGAGTGAAAAAGAACTTGAAGATGTGAATATATGATTAAGATCAAAACCACTGTGAGCCCCCGCTGGGCCAAATTCTGCGGCTGGTGGCTGCGGAAGATGGGCTGGAAGAGCGTGGGAGGCCCCATGAAAGAGTCCAAGGCCATTGTCCTGGGCGTTCCGCATACAACCGTATGGGATTTCCTGGTGAGCTATCTGTTCTATACCCAGTTTGGGAAAGTGGCCCACATCATGGTTAAGAAAAGCTTCTTCTTCTGGCCCCTGGGCCCCATCCTCAAGGCCTGCGGTGCCGTGCCCACGGATCTTTCCAGTCCGGCAACTACCGTTAAGAGCCTCATAGACGTAATGGAAGGCGTGGACGAATTCCACCTGGCCCTGGCTCCGGAAGGCTCCAGGTCCCTTGTAAAACGCTGGAAGAGCGGTTACCACCTCATCGCCCGGGAAACCGGCGCCACCGTGTACCTGGGCTACTACGACTGGGGCCGCAAGGAAATCTCCGTCGGCGAGCCTTTCGAGCTCACGGACGACCCCAAGGCCGATATGCAGCGCATTTACGACCATTACCGTCCCCTGGGTGTCCAGGGTTTCCACAAGGACCAGTTTGCGGTTCCTGAGAAATAATCATCCCCTTTACTAAAACCGAACTTTAACATATGGCCAAGAAAATCAAAAGCCCCTACAAGGCGTGGAGAAAATACCGTAGCCGCGAGAACACGTGTACCACCTTGCACAAGGTCTTTGACTACGCAACCACCAACTATGCAAAACGAGTCGCCTTCCAGTATGTGGACGGCGGTCAGCGATACACCTACGAGGAATTCCGCCGCAAGACCGAGCAGCTTTCCATGCGCATGACGCGTTTTGGGATCAAGCACGGAGACCGGGTGGCCATCATGTCGCAGAACATGCCCAATTGGGTTGTGGCCTTCTTTTCGGCCACGGCTTTCGGCCGCGTAGCCGTCCCGGTGCTCCCGGACAGCAGCGAGAACGAACTCACCAACATCCTCAACCACTCGGAGAGCAAGGTGCTGTTCATTTCCCAGCGCCTCATGCCCAAACTGAGCGAGGAGTGCAAGGAGAAACTCACCCTCATCATTGACATCGAAACCTTCGAATTCCTCAAGAAGAACAAGGAGGACTTCAAATGCAACGGCTGGGTGAAAGACCCGCAGCCGGACGACCTGGCCTGCATCATCTACACCTCCGGCACCACCGGAAAGGCCAAGGGCGTGATGCTCAGCCACCGCAACCTGAGCCAGAACCTGGCGGCGGCCTTCAAGGCCAAGCCGGCCTTCAAGACGGACCGCTTCCTGAGCATCCTCCCGGCGGCACACGCATACGAGATGAGCGTCTCCACTCTGTATTCCTTCTACGTGGGCGCCACCTGCTTCACCCTGCAGAAACCGCCCACCCCCACCATCCTTCTGGCAGCCATGAAGAAGGTTCGGCCCACCATTGTGTGCTCCGTGCCGCTCATCATAGAGAAGGTGGTGAAAAACAGCGTGTTACCCACCATCCAGAAGAGCCGCATCCTCTCCTGGGCCGATAAGAAGATCCCCCGCATCCTGCACTGGTTCATCGGCCGGCGCATGGTCAAGACCTTCGGCGGAAAGCTGCAGTTCTTCGGCATCGGCGGCGCCAAGCTGGACCCCATGGTGGAGCAGTTCCTCATTGAGTGCAAGTTCCCTTACGCAGTGGGCTACGGCCTCACGGAGACCGCTCCGCTGGTGTGCAACGTGATGGTGAACAAGAAGAAGCACCTGGGCTCCATCGGCCCGGCCTCCTACAAGGTGGACATCCGCCTGGACAACGTGAACCCCGCCAACGGCGAAGGCGAAATTGTGGTACGCGGCGGCAACGTAATGCTGGGCTACTACAAGGATCCGGAGCGCACCCTGCAGGTGCTGGACGACGAAGGCTGGTTCCACACCAACGACGTGGCCACCGTGGACGAGAACGGCATTTATTATATTAAAGGCCGATTGAACAACACCATCCTGGGCCCCTCCGGAGAGAACATCTATCCGGAAGAGATTGAGCAGGTGATCAACAACATCGAGGGCGTGGAAGAGTCCCTGGTGATGGAGCGCGACGGTAAGCTGGTGGCCCTGGTGAAGTTCCAGGACAATGCCATCAACTGGGACCAGGCCACGGAAGACAAGTGGTTCGAAGAGCTGGAAAACCGCAAGAACGCCGTCCTGGAATGGGTGAACAAGCGGGTGGGCAAGAACGCCAAGATTGGCGAGGTAGACGCCATGAAGGAACCCTTCGAGAAAACCGCCACCCAGAAGATCCGCCGCTTCAAGTACAAAGACTCCCACGGCGACGAACCGGATAAACCGGCCGATACAGACACTACAGACGCCCCGAAGGAATGAGCGAAGCGAACGGCGGCTTCTGCCGCCGAGTCCCTCCCCCGAGGGGAGGGATTTAGGGAAGGGGTAACGTGGGCATATATAAAAATTGTCTGGCACGAAGTGTCAGACAATTTTTATGTTTTATGTTGTTGCAGGGTTTACTCTGCAACAACATTGAACTTGAAGGTGCCCTTGATAGCCTTGTACAGCTTCACGGAGGCTTCGTACTCACCGCACTCCTTCACCTCACCGGCGAGGATGGTGATGTCCTTCTTGTCAATGTTCAGACCCTTGGCGTTGAGGGCTTCGGCCAGGTCCATGGTGGTAACGCTGCCGTAAAGCTTGCCGCTCTCGGAAACCTTCACCTTAACCTCTACGGTCTGGGCGCTGAGGGTAGCGGCCAGAGCCTCTGCATCGGCAACCAATTTGGCCTCTTTGTGGGCACGCTGACGCAGGGGCTCCGCGTGCTGCTTCTTCACGGACTCGGTGGCCACGGTGGCAAAGCCCTGGGGCACCAGATAGTTCATGGCATAACCGGCCTTAACCTTTACAATTTCACCGGCGTAGCCCAGGTTGGCTACATCTTTCTTGAGCAAAATTTCCATAAGGCAGATTATTTAAGGAGGTCAGTAACATACGGAAGCAGAGCGAGGGAGCGGGCACGCTTGATGGCCTGGGCAACCTTGCGCTGGAACTTGAGGGAAGTACCGGTGATGCGGCGGGGAAGGATCTTACCCTGCTCGTTCAGGAATTTCTTGAGGAACTCGGGATCCTTGTAATCGATATACTTGATACCGGCCTTCTTGAAACGGCAGTACTTCTTTTTGCGAACCTCTACGGTCGGGGGGTTCAGATAGCGGATTTCTTTATTTTCGGTTGCCATAATTTTGTCCTCCTAATTATTCAGCTTCAGTTTCAGGGGCCTCTTCAACGGCGGGTGCAGCAGCGGGTGCGGCAGCCTTGGCGGCCTTGTTGGCGCGGCGCTTCTCGGCATACG
>JAIKYL010000244.1 GCA_024683255.1 Bacteroidales bacterium
AAATCCAAGGCACGGCGGGAGCAGGGGCTGTTTGTAGTGGAAGGCCGAAGGGAGCTGGAACACTGCCTGGAAGGCGGATTCACCGTAAGAACCGTCTTTGTCTGTCCGGAAATTACAGATGCCTCTTCCTTCGACTCTGCAGGAATTTATTTTTCGGGACGGTGCCCGAAAAACCAAATTCCTGCGACGTCCGTCCTTCGTCGCCCCACGCACACAGAGGCATCTGTAATTGAGATTCCGGAGCAGTTGTATCGGAAAGTGGCGTACCGGGAAGGGACGGAAGGGATTATTGCGGAGGTGGAGTACAAATCTCTTTCATTGGAGGACCTGCAGTTGCCGGAGAACCCGCTGATTGTGGTGCTGGAGTCGGTGGAGAAGCCGGGCAACCTGGGCGCGGTGCTCCGCAGTGCCGATGCAGCCGGGGCCGACGCCGTGTTCATCTGCGACCCGCTCACAGACCTCTACAACCCCAATCTGATCCGGGCCTCCATCGGCGCGGTCTTTACCGTTCCCACCGTGGCGGTTTCCTCCCAGGAGGCCATCGGCTTCCTCAAAGAGCGCGGCATTCAAATCCTTACGGCACAGCTGCAGGATTCCAGCCTGTATTACGATGTGGATATGCGCCGCGGAACGGCCATTGTGATGGGCACGGAATCCACCGGCCTTACGCCCGCTTGGCGACAGGCGGCCGATGCCCACATCCGCATTCCCATGCTGGGCCGTCTGGACAGCCTGAATGTCTCCGTAAGCGCTTCCATCCTCCTTTTCGAAGCCATCCGCCAGCGGCAATAAGCTACTGCAGCAGAGAGCAGCCGCTGATGATGCCGTACTTGACGGCCAGCGAGGCGGCCAGCATGATGGCGCCCGCCAAAAGCACGCCCAGAAGGACGTAAAGGACGCTTTTCTTGAAATCCATATTGAGGATACTGGCAGCCAGGGTGCCCGTCCAGGCACCGGTGCCGGGCAGCGGAATGCCCACAAACAGGAGCAGGGCCACATACAGGCCGGCTCCTGCTTTGGCTTCCAGCTTGCGGCCGCCCTTTTCTCCTTTTTCCAGGCACCAGGTAAAGAATTTGCCGATGTATTTCTTATCCTTGCCCCATTCCAGGATACGGCGGGCAAAGAGGAAAATGAACGGGACGGGGAGCATGTTCCCAATCACGGACACAATGATGGACGGAACAATGGGAAGGTCCATACCCACGGCCACGGGGATGGCGCCGCGCAGTTCGATGAGCGGAACCATGGAGATTAGGAATATGATAAGGTATTTTTTCATTTTACAGTCTCAAGCAGTTTCACAATTTCCCCAAAGGCATCTTTCTGGGAAAGGGTTTTATCGGCCGGATCCATTACAACCAGGTCAAAGACATTACCGTCCAGTTGCCGGCGTCCCACTTTGAAGCGGGCGCGGGAACAGCGGGCCATGTACTCCAGCGGATACGAATTCACGGGCAGCAGGGAAATGAACAGGTCCGGTTCCCCTTCCAGCATGATGCGGGTCTTTTCCGGGGAAGGCCTTCCGTACCAGTTCAAGTCTTTCCGCAGCACCGTTGTGGCAATGCTGGTAATGAGCCTCTCCCCTTTCTCCAGCTTCCGGAAATCAAAGAAAAAGACGCTGCCTTTGATGCCGTGAGTGCGGTAAAAGGCAAGGATGTCGTTCTTACAGGCTTCAAAGTCCTGCTCCTCTACGCTGATGAAAGCCACGGCCGACTGTACTTCCTTCAAGGGAAGCAGGCCCGTGGGCTCCTTGGAGGCCGATTTCCGGAAACTCCATTTGCGTAGAAGATCTTTGATCATAGCTACTGCGAATTGGCGGCAATGAGGGCGCGGATCTCCTCCTTGGCGGCCCTCCAGCGAGGGATATCTATCTTGGTGCCGATTACTTCCACCACCTTGGCGGCAATGATGGAGCCCACCTCCCCGCACACGCGGAGCGGCATGCCCAGCGAGTGGGCATAAAGGAATCCGGCCGCATAGGTGTCTCCGGCGCCGGTGGCGTCAATGGGCGTTGCCGGCCAGGGCTCGATGAAATGGTATTCATTTCCACTCTTGACCATGGAACCCTCCTTACCCACTTTCACCACGGCAATCTGGCAGTACTTGGCCAATTCGTCTATGGCCTCCCTCGGCTCCATCTTGGTAAAGGCCTTGGCTTCCGTTTCGTTGGCAAAAACAATATCCACGTAGTTTTCTACCAGGTTGTGGAAGAAGGCGTCGTTGGATTCCACCACGTTGTAAGACGCCATGTCTATGGAGATGATGCAACCCGCGGCCTTGGCCAGCCGGGCGGCTTTGGAAATAAGTTCCTGGTTCTGCACCAGATAGCCTTCAATATGGAAATAATCGTACCCTTCAAAATAGGAAGGCTCCAGATCCTCCGGGCCCAGTTCCAGGGTGGCACCCATGTAATCGGCAAAAGTGCGTTCCGCATTGGCACCGGTGATGAACACCATGCACCGGCCGCTGGACTTCTGGCTGTAAAGCATCTGTGCCCTGACGCCATACTGCTCCATGGTGCTCTTGAAGAGATTCCCCAAGTCGTCGTTGCCGATCTTTCCCAGGAAGCCGGATTCCATGCCGAAGATGGCCGTGCAGGTGATGGTATTGGCTGCACTGCCACCGGGAACGTACTTTACGCCGTATTCCTTGAGGGCGTCCCAAATATGGTCGCCGGTTTCCATGTCCACGTGCTGCATGCTGCCCAGGGGCAGATGGAACCTGCGCAGGAGGCTGTCGTCCGGAAGGACCGCCAGGATGTCCGTGAGGGCATTGCCGATGCCGAGAATGGATTTCATAGTGAAAGGGTTTATTTACAAAAGTAGCTATTTTTTGCCGATTTTCCACTATCTTTGCTCCTGTATGGACAAGAAAGCGAAGAATATCCTTCAATACCTGTTCTGGGGGGCTGTGGCAGTGGTACTGGTGTATTTCTGCCTCCGGAGCATAGACTGGGAACAGTTTGCCCAGGCCCTTCGCCTGTGCCGGTGGGAGTATGTGCTTGTGTCCATGGTGCTGGGAGCGCTGGTCTTCTATATGAGGGGCAACCGATGGAGAATGCTGCTCCTGCCTTTTGACCCTTCCTCCTCCCGGATCACCACTTTCAATGCCTACAACATCTGCATGGCCGTGAACCTGGCCCTGCCCCGCGCCGGAGAGGTGGTGAGGCTGGGCTATGTGGTCAAGCATTCAGCCCAGGACGGAGAGGGAAAGCGGCTGCTCACCTTTGACAAAGCTTTGGGGACGTTGCTCACAGAACGGGTATGGGATGCCATAGTCACGCTGGGCATGGCGGCCGTGCTGCTTTTGGTGAAGTGGGACAGTTTTGGCGGCTATCTGCAGGAAAGCCTGTCCGGCCTGGGCGGCAGCAGCCTCTGGTGGGTTCTGGGCGGCATTCTGGTCCTTTTGGCGGGCCTCCTGTATCTGGCCTGGCGGCTCCGGGAAAAGGGCGGCATCTGGGCTAAGATCTGGGGCTTTGTGGAGGGTATCGGCCATGGGCTCTCTTCCTTTACACACATGAAGAAGGCCTGGCTTTTCTTTGTCTATACTGCCGTTATCTGGATTATCTACTGGCTCATGAGCGTCTGCATCGTTTGGGCCGTACAGGATATTGAGGCCTTCTCTTCGTTAACCCTTACAGACGCATTCTTCCTCATGGTGGCCGGCAGCATCAGTTCTGTGGTTCCCGTTCCGGGCGGCTTCGGCGCTTATCATGGCGTTGTGACTGGTGCGCTCCTTAGCATCTGGGGCATTCCCATCGGCACGGGCATGATCTTCGCCATCCTCAACCATGAGTCCCAGGTGATTACCCAGGCCCTCTGCGGCCTCTGTTCATACGTTCACGAAAGCTTCTTCCGGAAATGAAATTCGCGCTCATCGGCCATCCCGTCGCCGGGTCTCTGAGTCCCCGCCTCTTTAAGGCTGCCTATGGGGGCCGATACCCGTATGACCTCATCGACGAACCGGCCTTTGAGGCTGCCTGGGAGCGTTTTTTGGCTGGCTACGACGGTATTAACGTTACCGCTCCTTTCAAGCAGGACGCCTTTGCCAACGTGAGCCGATTAACCCCTGATGCCCTTGCAACGGGCGCCGTCAATTTGGTTGTCCGAAACGGCCAAGAAACGGTGGGGTACAATACCGATGTAGAAGGGGTGCTGGGAGCTATCCGTGAAACGAACCTTCCCGTATCCGATGCGCTTGTCGTGGGTGCCGGAGGTGCAGCCCGGTCCGCCGCCGTGGCCGCTTTAAGGCTGGGCTGCCGGGTAACTATTGCCAACCGCACCCTCTCCAAAGCGGACGAACTGGCCTACTCCCTGGGCTGCGAGGCTGTCTCCCTGGCTCATATGGGATCGCTGACCCCAGACCTGGTAATATACACCCTTCCCGGAAGTGCCCCTCTAACTCTCGAGGGGAGTCTTTTCCGCAACGCACTGGTCCTGGAGGCCGAATACAAGCATCCCGTCCTGGCCGATATTCCCTGCCGTGCCTACGTGGGAGGCCGCCGCTGGCTGCTGTGGCAGGCCGTGGCCGGATATGCCCTCTTTACGGGCGAAGAACCGGATGCGGAAAAAATGTCGGCCGTACTGTAGGCTTTTCCCAAAAATATCCGTATCTTGCAACTCCGCGGAGAAGGATGCCGCGCTTTAAACCTGTTGTATTATGTCACTGAACAAAGTCATGCTAATCGGTAACGTTGGTAAAGACCCCGATGTACGTTACCTTGAATCCAATCCCAACAATCCCGGCAGCAACGCAAAGGTTGCTTCCTTCCCTCTTGCCACTTCGGAGCGGTACCGCGACCGCAACGGAGAACTCCGTGAAAATACAGAATGGCATAACATCGTAGCCTGGCGCAATTCGGCCGACGTGGCAGAAAAGTTCATCCGCAAAGGCACCCAGGTGTTCATCGAAGGACACCTGCGCACCCGCCAGTGGACAGACCAGACCGGCAACAAACGTTATACAACGGAAGTGGTAGTAGATACCCTGCAGCTTCTGGGTAAGCGCCCGGATGGCCAGGATATAGCTCCTGTAGCCCCGGCAGCTCCGGCCCAGGCGGCCGTGAATCCGGCCTACAACGGCCCTCAGCCCGCTCCGGAACCCTCGGACGACCTGCCGTTCTAGTTACGGCAGCATAGCCTCCAGCGCAGCCAGCTGTTCCGGCGTAGTGGCCCAGCTGGTGGCAAAACGTACCACCGTACGGCCATCCGGCCGATGCTCCCAAATCTCAAACGCAACCTGAGGACTAAGCACGTCCATGGTTGCCTGGTCCAGCAGGATAAACTGCTGGTTGGTGGGAGAATCCAGGAACAGCTCATATCCCTTATTACGGAACAGATCCTTCAGCCGCATGGCCATGTCAATGGCGTGACGGCTGATTTCAAAATACAGCCCGTCCGTAAACAGCGTATCAAACTGAACGCCCGTAAGACGTCCTTTGGCCAGGAGCGCCCCATGCTGCTTGATGGTGGTAAAGAAATGGGCCGATGCACCGCCATGAGGGAAGACCACGGCCTCTCCGCACAGGGCGCCCACCTTGGTTCCGCCGATGGTAAATACATCGCACAGGCCCGCCAATTCCTGAAAGCTTAAGTCGCAGGCGGGACTCATGAGGCCATAGCCCAGTCGGGCTCCGTCCACATAAAGTGGCAGGCTGTAGCGCTTGCAAACTGCATGCAGCGCCTCCAGTTCGGCCTTGGAATAAAGGGTTCCATACTCCGTGGGGAAGGAGATGTACACCAAGCCGGGGAAGACCATATGATCGTAGGCCGGTTCCGCATAAAAGCCCTGCAGGAAGGCCTCCAGTTCATCGGACTGCATCTTTCCCTGATGCTGGGGAAGCGTGAGCACCTTATGGCCGGTGAACTCCACCGCTCCCGCTTCATGCACAGCGATATGGCCGGTTTCTGCCGCTACGGCGCCCTCGTAGCCTTTCAGGATGGCCGATATTACCGTAGCATTGGTCTGGGTACCACCCGTAAGGAAGAAGACATCGGCCTCCGGGCGGTTCAGTGCCTTGCGGATGCGCTCTTTGGCACTGACAGTAAAACGGTCATTGCCATACCCGGGCTCTTGCTCCAGGTTAGTGGCAAAGAGGCGCTCCAGTATTGCCGGATGCGCCCCTTCGTTATAGTCACAGGTAAAAGATAACATTTATTCGGCCTTTGCCTCCGCCTTCTCGCGGAAATATTTGTACAGGGTGGCCTCAACGCCGATAATGATGGCAACACAGGCGATGATGGCGAGGAAAGCCAGGATGGGTCCTACCTTGGGAATGGCAGCCAGCAGACCGGTTACCAGGCCGATAATAACACCACAGGCCAGATAGATGAAGAACAGGGTCCACTTTTCGCCCAGGGTTACATCATAGCTGAGGCTGAGGGACTTGAGCGGGGAGGTACCCTTGTCCAGGAAGAAATACATGGCGAACTGCCAGGCCAGGCTCACCACGATGGCAGGGAAAAAGAAGAACATGGCAGCGGCACCGATACCGGCGCTCTGCAGGCCGAAGAGCAGGAAGAAATCTCCCAGGTTCTTGAAGTTCTCCTTCTTGAAAATGCTGGTGGGCTCCACCTCTTCACCCTTACTGAGGGCAATGATGTTCTTGTAGAAACCGATGGTTGTACCCACATTCAGATAAGGAATCCAGAAGGTAATCATGAAAAGGAAGGCCATCAGGAGCAGATTGCCGATGTTCTTGAAGCCCAGGTTGCAGCCGTCAACCAGCGTCTTTTGGAAGTTAAGTTTTTGTTCCATATTAATTAGGGTTTAAGGTTTATGACAAGTTCTACGGGACAGTGGTCCGATCCGAAGATTTCGTTGTGGATCTCCGTGGAGACAATGGCCTCCTTCAAAGACTCCGACACCACAAAATAGTCTATGCGCCACCCGGCATTCCGTTCCCGGGCATTCATCCGGTAGCTCCACCAGGAGTATTTGGCTTCCCCGGGATGCTGGAAACGCCAGCTGTCCACAAAGCCGGCCGCCAGCAGCTCCGAAAACTTTGCTCGCTCCTGGTCCGTAAAACCGGCGTTCATCCGGTTGGTGGAAGGATTCTTAAGGTCAATCTCCTCATGGGCCACGTTAAGGTCTCCGCAGAAGACAACCGGCTTGCCCAAACCGCAAAGATAGGCCCGCATGGCATCTTCCCACTGCATCCTGTAGTCCAAACGCCGGAGCCCGTCCTGGGAGTTGGGAACATAGGCACAGACCAGGAAGAAGGTTTCATACTCCAGGGTGATTACCCGCCCTTCATGGTCGTGTTCCTCTATGCCGATACCATAACGGACATCCAGCGGCGAATGCTTGGTATATATAGCTGTTCCGGAATAGCCCTTCTTCTCTGCATAGTTCCAATAGGACTGATAGCCCAGAAACTCCATATCCAGCTGGCCCGCCTGCATCTTGGTTTCCTGGAGGCACACAAAATCCGCATCCAGGGCTTCAAAAATGTCTGCGAAACCCTTCCCCGCCACGGCCCGAAGGCCGTTCACGTTCCAGCTTATGAATTTTAATCCAGACTCCATGTGGCGCCGTCTTTGGTGTCTTTAACAGTGATGCCGAAGGAAGAGAGCAGGTCCCGGATTCTGTCGCTTTCCGCCCAATTCTTTTCTTCGCGGGCTTTCTTGCGGCTTTCCAGCACCAGCTCCATCACGCCTTCCAGGGCCTTTTCGGCCTTACCGGAACCGCCATCCGCTTCCTCGTCCTTCAATCCCAGAACCCCGCCCACAATATCGTCGAACAGCTTCTTCAGGGCAGCCTTATCGGCCGATGAGAGATTGCCAGCATTGATGAGCTTCACCGCCTCGAAGAGGTGGGCAATGGCAACGGGCGTATTCATATCGTCGCACAGTGCCTCCATCACAGCTTCATAGATGGCTTTGGCCGAAGGGGATGCCTCTATTTCCGTAGCATCGGCATAATTTTTCGCGGAGGAAATAGAGGTATCCCCCCCTTCGCCTAAAACACACCAAGCCTGCATCAGGCGCTTATAGCCCTTTTCGGCCGCCTGCAGGGCCTCATTGGAGAAGTCCAGCGTGCTGCGGTAATGGGCCTGGAGGATGAAGAAACGCACCGTCATGGGGCTGTATGCCTGGTCCAGCTTGGGATGATTTCCGCTGAAAAGTTCCGGCAGCGTGATGAAGTTCCCCAGGGACTTCCCCATCTTCTGCCCGTTGATGGTGATCATGTTGTTATGCACCCAGTAATGCACGCCGCCGGTGCCCCGGGAGGCTACGTTCTGGGCAATCTCGCATTCATGGTGCGGAAACATGAGGTCCATGCCGCCGCCATGGATGTCGAATTCCTTTCCCAGGTATTTTTCTCCCATCACAGAGCACTCCAGATGCCAGCCCGGGAAGCCTTCTCCCCAGGGAGACGGCCAGCGCATGATGTGTTCCGGTTCCGCCTTCTTCCAGATGGCAAAGTCGTACGGCGCCTTTTTGTCGTTCTGACCGTCCAGGGCGCGGGTACCTTCCAGCGTGGCGTCCAGGGTGCGGCCGGAAAGGATGCCGTAATGGTGGTCTTTGTTATATTTCTCTACATCAAAATACACGGACCCGTTGGATTCGTATGCATAACCGGCCTCCAGGATCTTCTTCACGGTCTCTATCTGCTCGATGATATGGCCGGAAGCACGCGGCTCTATGGAAGGAGACTGCACGTTGAGAAGGCGCATGGCCTCATGGTAGCGTTCCGTATAATA
>JAIKYL010000010.1 GCA_024683255.1 Bacteroidales bacterium
CGGAACTGGAGGACGGCTATTTCACCATTGAACGGAAATGGGCCGAAGGAGACGTGGTACGCCTCCACCTGGACATGGAGCCGCGCCTTGTGAAGGCCGATGAAAACGTGGAAGCGGACCGGGGCCGCCTGGCCGTGGAACGCGGACCGCTGGTGTACTGCGCCGAATGGCCGGACAACAACTTCCCGGTACTGGATGTGCAGCTTAACTCCCATCTTCCCATCCACGTGCAGCGCCAGGCCGATAAATTATGCGGCATTGACGAGCTGTGGACCGAAGCCACCACGGCCGACCGCCGGCGCGTGGAACTCCACCTCATCCCCTACTATGCCTGGTGCCACCGCGGCAGCGGCGACATGATAGTGTGGATGAAAGCTGAATAATTGTGACGATAGTTAAAGACACATTTCGGAGGACAAAGAAAATGCCGATGCCCTCCGAAATGTGTCTTTAACTATACAATATATTACAGTAAATGTGCACAGAAGCCCAGGCCGGTGAGAAGGCTTAGTGCAAAGGTGGTCATAACAAGAAGGGGCAGCATGGGGTCCAGCGCCTTGCCGGAACGTGTCCATACCCCGCGAAGATGCAGGAAATATAGCGGCAGGGTGAGCACCCACAGCCAGTGCCACACGCTGGGCCAGCAAAGAAGGCAGTAAGCTGTCATGCAAGCCAGTCCCAGCACAATTAGCACCGTCTGATAAATGCGTGCATTGCGCTCTCCCAGCTTAATGGCCACAGTAACGCGGTTCACCGCATCCGTCTTCATGTCCCGGATATTATTCACATTAAGGACGCCCACACTGAAGAAGCCGATGGCCGATGCCGGCAACAGCAGCTTCCAGTGCAGTCCCTGCCCCAGGGTGCACACGAAATAGGCGCCCAGTACAGAAACCAAACCGAAGAATAGGAAGACATAGATATCCCCCTTGGCCCTATAGCCGTAAGGATTGTGACCCAGGGTGTATTTCATGGCAGCCATGATGGCCGCGGCGCCCAGCATGAGCACCAGGATGGGTGTAAGGGAGAACAGGGTCCCGAAGGCCCGCCAGGTCATGAGGGTGCCGAAAACGATGCACAGCACCACAAAGGCGGCAATAAGCCCTTTCATCTGCCCAACGGTCATTCCTCCCCCGTTCAGGCCGTATTCCGGACCTTCCCTATCGGCCGTATCCGTTCCCCGGAGCACGTCGCCCAGTTCGTTGGAAAGGTTGGAAAGGATTTGCAGGCACACGGTGGTGAGCACAATGAGGACGGCGGTCCAGAGGTCCACCCGCCAGTCGGCCGTAGCCAACAAAATGCCCAGCAGCACCCCCGCCATGGAAAGCGGCAGGGTCCTGAGGCGCATGGATTTTATGGCTGCTTTACTACTCATCAGTCCAGTTTCAACACGGCCATGAAGGCGCTCTGGGGTACCTGGACGGTACCAATCTGACGCATGCGCTTCTTACCTTCCTTCTGCTTTTCCAGGAGCTTGCGCTTACGGGTTACGTCACCGCCATAGCACTTGGCCGTCACGTCCTTACGCACCTGTCGGACCGTTTCACGCGCAATGATCTTTGCGCCGATGGCCGCCTGTACGGCAATATCGAACTGCTGACGGGGAATGAGGTCCTTGAGCTTTAGGCAGATCTTCCGGCCGAAATCGTACGCATGATCCTCGTGGATGAGGGTGCTCAAGGCATCGGCCGGGTCCCCGTTCAGGAGGATATCCAGCTTCACCAGCCGCGCCGGACGGAAGTCCGTCACATGGTAGTCGAAGGAAGCATAGCCCTTGGAGATGGACTTCAGCTTATCGTAGAAATCAAACACCACTTCGCTCAGCGGCAGGTCGTAATTCAACTCCACGCGGTCCGTAGTGATATAATGCTGGCCGATGAGCGTACCCCGCTTGTCCATGCACAGTTTCATTATCGGCCCGTAAAAATCGGCCTTAGTAATGATCTGCGCTCGGATATAAGGCTCTTCAATATGGTCTATGAGCGTTGCCGGCGGCAGGCCGCTGGGATTGTGCACGTCCACCACTTCCCCTTTGGTGGTATATACCTTATAAGATACGTTGGGGACGGTGGTAATTACATCCATGTTGAATTCCCGGAACAGGCGCTCCTGCACAATCTCCAGGTGCAGCAGGCCCAGGAAGCCGCAGCGGAAGCCGAAACCCAGGGCGAGGGAACTCTCCGGCTCGTAGGTGAAGGAAGCGTCGTTCAGCTGGAATTTCTCCAATGTGGCGCGCAGCTCCTCAAACTTGGAAGCGTCCACGGGGTAAAGGCCGGCAAAGACCATCGGCTTTACTTCTTCAAAGCCCGCAATGGCTTCTGCGCAAGGCGTTTCCACGTGGGTGATAGTGTCGCCCACCTTCACTTCCACGGCGGCCTTGATGCCGGTGATTATGTATCCCACATCTCCCGCCTTCACTTCTCCGGTGGGGTTCAGCTTCAGTTTCAGGTTGCCGATTTCCTCGGCCTCATACTCGTTGCCGGTGGCGAAGAATTTCACCTTGTCCCCCGTGCGGATGCTGCCGTTGAGCACCTTGAAATACGCAATGATGCCGCGGAACTGGTTGAACACGGAGTCAAAGATAAGGGCCTGCAGCGGGGCTTCCGGATCTCCCTTGGGCGCGGGAATCTTGTCCACAATGGCATCCAGCACTGCTTGCACGCCTTCGCCGGTACGGGCCGATACGCGAAGCACATCCTCCGGGTCGCAGCCCAGCAGGTCACACACCTGATCCGTCACCACTTCCGGCTGCGCGGAATCCATGTCAATCTTATTGAGAACGGGAATGATCTCCAGCGAATGGTCTATGGCCTGGTACAGATTGGAAATGGTCTGAGCCTGAATGCCCTGTGAGGCGTCCACCACCAGCAGTGCGCCTTCGCAGGAAGCGATGGAACGCGACACCTCATAGCTGAAGTCCACGTGCCCGGGGGTATCGATAAGATTGAGCCGATAGGTCTCCCCACCCCGCTGGTAATCCATCTGGATGGCGTGGCTCTTGATAGTGATGCCCTTCTCCCGCTCCAGGTCCATGTCGTCCAGCACCTGGTTCTCCATTTCCCGGTCCGTGAGGGTACGGGTGAGCTCCAGCAGCCTGTCGGCCAGGGTGGACTTACCATGGTCTATATGCGCTATTATGCAAAAGTTCCGAATGTTCTTCATTTGTTGCAAAGATACTCTTTTTTTAGTAAATTTGTAAGTTAGCTTGCAATACAAAACCACAATCATATTTATATGAAAAAATCAGTAGAAGAACTCAAGACCATCTCCACGCAGATCCGGCGGGACATCCTCCGCATGGTCTGCCTGGCGAAGTCGGGTCATCCGGGCGGCTCCATGTCCAGCACGGATATCCTTACGGCCCTGTATTTCAATGAGATGAATCAGAATCCGGCCACCTGGACGCGCGACGGCAAGGGACAGGACATGTTCATCCTGTCGGCCGGTCACATGACCCCGGTGTATTATTCCATCCTGGCCCGTGCCGGTTATTTCCCGGCCAGTGAACTGGGCACCTTCCGTCAGATGGGTTCCCGCCTCCAGGGCCACCCGTCCATCCGCAAGGCCCTTCCGGGCATCTTCCAGGCCTCCGGTTCCCTGGGTCAGGGCCTCAGTGCCGCCGCCGGCGCAGCCCTCGGCAAAAAACTGGACAAAGACAACAACTTCGTATACTGCCTCTGCGGAGACGGTGAGAGCGAGGAAGGCCAGATCTGGGAAGCCGGCATGTTCGCCGTATTCCACAAGCTGGACAACCTCATTGCCATGACGGACTGGAACGGCAAGCAGATCGACGGCCCCGTATCGGAAGTCTCCGGAGAAGGAGACCTGGCCGAAAAGTGGACCGCCTGGGGCTGGAACGTGATTACCGCCGAGGGTCACGACTTCGACTCCATCCTCAAGGCCTTCGAACTGGCCAAGGCCGGCAAGGGCAGCGGCAAGCCCACCATGATCCTCTTCAAGACGGAAATGGGTCACGGCGTAGACTTCATGGCCGGCACCCACAAGTGGCACGGCTCCGTTCCCAAGCCCGAGCAGCTGGAAGATGCGCTCAAGCAGTTAGGTGAAACCCCCTTAGGAGATTTTTAGTCATGAAAAAGTATACAGATTCAGGTAAAAAGGACACCCGCAGCGGCTTTGGCGTGGGTCTCCTGAAGGCCGGACAGGCCGACAGCCGTGTAGTGGCCCTCACCGCAGACCTTAAGGGTTCGCTCAAGATGGACGCCTTTGCGGCCGAATTCCCGGAGCGCTTCATCCAGTGCGGCATCGCCGAAGCCAATATGGTGGGCGCCGCCGCCGGACTGGCCGTCACCGGCAAGATCCCGTTCATCGGCTCGTTTGCCGAATTCGTCACCGGCCGTGTGTACGACCAGGTGCGCCAGGAGGTTTCCTACGGCAAGACCAATGTGAAGATCGCATCGTCCCACGCTGGTATCACCCTGGGCGAGGACGGCGCCACCCACCAGACCATGGAGGATGTGGCCCTCATGCGCGCCCTTCCGGAAATGGTGGTGCTCAACCCCTGCGACTTCAACCAGACCGTGCAGGCCACCATCGCCGCCGCCAAGTACGTGGGTCCGGTGTACCTGCGTTTCGGCCGTCCCAGCGTTCCCAACTTCACGGACCCGGATGAGCCGTTCGTAATCGGCAAGGCCATTGTGATGAATGAAGGCACGGACGTCACCCTCATCGCTTCGGGCCACACCGTCTGGGAAAGCCTGCAGGCCGCCGAGGCACTTGAGGCCGAAGGAATCAAGGCCGAGGTAATCGACATCGCCACCATCAAGCCGCTGGACGAGGAAGCTATCCTCAAGAGCGCCAAGAAGACCGGCTGCGTGGTAGTTGCCGAGGAACACAACATGGCCGGTGGCCTGGGAGAGGCTGTCGCCGGACTCTTTGCGCGCTGCCTCCCCACCCCGATGGAGTTCGTGAACGGTGCCGATAAATTCGGCCAGTCCGGTACGCCTGCCGCCCTTATGGCACTGTACGGCATTGACGCCGCCCACATCGCAGAGGCTGCCAAGAAAGCCGTTGCGCGCAAGTAAATGAGTGAAAACGAGAAGATTTTCAATCAGATTGTCCGTGACTACAGCGAAAGGCTGTGGTGGCACGTACGTCGCTTCGTAAACTCTCACGAAGACGCGGACGATCTGCTGCAGGAAATCTTTCTCAAAGTATGGGCTGCGCTTCCCTCCTTCCGGGGGGAATCGCAGCTTTTTACATGGGTATGGCGCATCGCCACCAACGAGACCCTCAATCACCTCCGCAAGGAGAAGGTACGCGCCGCCCTCAAGTTTTCCTCCGTGGATGCGGAGATGGAACGCCGCATCCAGGCGGACCCTTATTTCAAGGGCACCCAGGCCGAAAGGGAACTGGCCAAGGCCGTCCTCAAACTGCCGGAAAAGCAACGCCAGGTGTTCATCATGCGCTGGTGGGACGACCTCTCTTACGAGGAGATGTCGGCCATTACCGGTACGTCGGTGGGCGCTCTCAAGGCTTCGTACCACATTGCCCAGGATAAGATCCGCTCCCTGGTTTCCGAACAGATGTTTTAAACCCTCCCGTCAATAATACGTCTAACAATCAAATATTCACTAATCACTATGAAAAAGTACATGACAATTGTCGCCGCCCTGCTGGTAGCAGTGGTTGCGATGGGACAGACTCCCGCCAAGAGGTATGGTGTAAAATCCGGTACCGTCAAAGTTGTTACCACCATGATGGAACCCGTTGAAAGCATCACCTATTTCGATGATTACGGTGCCAAGGAAGTTACCGAAATGAACATGATGGGCATGAAGATGACCCAGCTCACCATTGGCGACAAGATGTATATCATCAATGCCGATGAGAAGCAGGTTCAGGAAATGCCCGGCCGCGATAACATCAATTACCTCAACCTCACCCCGGAAGTCATTAAGAAGTATAATGTAAAGGAAGTGGGCAAGGAAACTGTCGCCGGCAAGGAGTGCATCAAGTACACCGCAGAAATCGAGCAGATGGGCCAGAAGGCTCAGGTGGAAGTCTCCGTATGGAACGGCTACGCCATGAAGTCCAAGATTGACATGGGCGGTTTCGGCATCTCTACAGAGGTGAAGGAATTTAAGGAAGGCCCCGTGGACGCCAAACTCTTTGAAATCCCTAAGTTCTAAACTATCGGCAGTTTTTTCTGAAAACCTTTTTAAACCTTTGCCGCAAATCCGTGTCAAAGAAAGCGTTATGACCAGAAAATCAGACATATCCACTCCGGAAGGATACTTCCAGGACCTGCAGGAACGGCTCTCCGCCATTCCCCGGCAGCAGGAAGTTTCCAAGCCGTCCACCGTTATCCGCCGCTTTACGCCGTATCTTGCATACGCCGCATCGCTGCTCATTCTTGTGTCCGTCGGTACTTTTGTACTGCGGAAGGCCACCCCGGCGCCTCAGGTGGAGCAGGTGCAGGAAGACCCTTACTGGGACTACTATGCATACCTCTCGGACGCCTTGGATCCGGACGGCTACTTTGAGTATACGGAAGTGGAAGATCTCACCGATGAAGACATCATCAATTACCTTCTGGCCAGCAATGTTTCACTCGAACAGTTAGCAATGAGTTATGAAAAAGGTTTTTAGTTTAATCTGTGCCCTGGCGGTGGTTAGCGTCGCGGCACTCGCCCAGCAGCCCAAGGGTGACGAAAAGAAAGCCGACGGCAATGACTGGCGTGAACGCATCCGTTCCGCCCAGGTTGCCTTCCTCACCAACGAACTGGATCTTACGGAAGCCGAAGCCCAAAGCTTCTGGCCCGTGTACAACGACGTCCAGAAACAGCGTCGGGACGCCTTTGAGGCCCAGCAGAAAGCCTTCATGGCTCTGCAGAAGGGAATTGACGGCAACGACGTGAACAAGCTCCTTCAGGAATACATGGCCGCTTCCAAGAAGCTGGAGGCCATCCAGGAAGGTGCCGTGGACCGCTACAAGAAGGTCCTTCCCGTAAAGAAGGTGGCCAAGCTCATCCTGTCAGAGGAGAAATTCCGTCACCAGCAGATCGGCCGACTGGGCCAGGGCGGCATGCCCTTCGGCCCCCAGGGTGGCCCTCAGGGCACCCCTCCCCCTCCGGGTACTCGCCCCGGTAACCGCGGCGGCAACAACGCCCCCGCCACCCCCAAACAGAACTCATCTATTTAAGATTAGGGTTATATAAGAGTTGGTTAGAAGAATAAGCCCCGCGGATAACCGCAGGGCTTATTTGTTAATGTAAAGAACTGCCGGATTACTTCTTCCGGGAACGCCAGAGGGCGGACATGTCTTCCAGGGTCTTGCCCTTGGTCTCCGGGACCATGCGCCAGACGAACAGGGCCGCCAGCAGGCACATGAAGCAATAAAGGCCGTAGGTGAAGGCCGGGCTCCAGGTGTACATAGGTACGAAAGTGGAGCTCACGATGAAGTTGGAAATCCACTGGAAAGCCACGGCGATGGCCACGGCGGCGCCACGGATGGTGTTGGGGAAGATCTCCGAGATGAGCACCCAGCAGATGGGACCCCAGCTGAACATGAAGGAAGCGGAGTAGATCATGATGCTGAGCACGCCCACGATACCGGGAACGCCCGGAACAGCATCGGCCAGGGCTACGCCCAAAGCGCCGATGGCCATGCCCAGGGAACCCGTGATGAGGAGCGGCTTACGGCCCAGTTTCTCCACCGTGAAGATGGCAACCAGGGTGAACGAGATGTTCACGATACCCATTACCACCGTCTGCGTCATGGCGTTGCCCATGCCCATGGACTCGAAAATACGAGGGGCGAAATAGAGCACCGCATTGATACCCACGAACTGCTGGAACACGGACAGCATGCAGCCGATGAAGATCACGATGAAGCCATAGGCCATGAGCTTCTCCTTCTTCTCCACCACCGTATTCTTGATCTCCGAAAGGATTTGCTGAGCCATGGAAGAGCCGTTGATGCGCGTGAGCACATTGAGGGCTTTGTCTTCCTGGCCGGACATCACAAGGTAACGCGGAGTCTCCGGCACCAGCATGATGAGCAGGGTGAAGAGACCTGCCGGCACGCATTCCGAGCCGAACATGAGACGCCAGCCCACCTGGTTGGTCCATTCCACAACAGCCGGATCGTTCTTGTGAGACTGGATGATGAGGAAGTTCACAAAATACACGACCAACTGACCGAATATGATTGCGAACTGGTTCCAGGACACCAGCTTGCCGCGCTTGTTGGCGGGAGCCACCTCGGCAATGTACATGGGGCAGATGGCCGATGCCATACCCACGCCGATACCGCCGAGTACGCGGTAGAGGTTGAACGCTACCCAAAGGGACTGGGTGGGAACGCCCTTCTCGAAGAACAGGAACTCCGGATAGTACGAACCGGCGGCGCTGAGGAAGAAGCAGATACCTGCGAAGAACAGGCTCTTCTTACGACCGAACTTGCCGGCGAACAGACCGGAGAGCGCGCTGCCGATGATACATCCGATGAGCGCGCTGGATGAGGTGAAGCCGTGAAGGAACTTGGTGTAGGTGAAGTCTGAGGCGCCCTCAAAGAACGCCTGCAGACCTCTTTCCGCACCGGAGATCACGGCAGTATCATATCCGAACAGCAGGCCGCCCAGAACGGCAACCAGCACGATCGAAAACAGATACGCACCCGATCCTTTTTCTTGTGTAGCAGTAGCCATTACTTTGCGTACAGGTTAAGGAGAGTCTCGTAGAGCTCCTGCTTGCCGGAGGCAGCCTTGGGCTCGCCGTTCTTCTTACCGTATTCGTACAGATCCTCCAGAGTGGCCTTGCCTTCCTCGAACTTCTTGCCGAGACCGCTGTCGAAGGAAGCGTAACGCTCCTTGACCATCTTGCAGATGGGGCTCTCTTCCAGAACGGCAGCAGCGTTGAGGAGGGCGTGAGCCATGGCATCCATAGCGCTGATGTGAGCGATGAAGATGTCTTCCGGATCCGTGGAGGAACGACGGAGCTTGGCGTCGAAGTTGGTACCGCCGTCCTTGAAGCCGCCGTTACGGATGATCTGCATCATGGCCTGGGTGAGATCGTAAGGATCTACCGGGAACTGGTCCGTATCCCAACCGTTCTGGGCGTCTCCGCGGTTGGCGTCGATGCTGCCCAGGAAGCCGTTGTCCACGGCCACAGTGAGTTCGTGCTCGAAGGTGTGGCCGGCCAGGGTGGCGTGGTTCACCTCAATGTTCACCTTGAAGTCTTTGTCCAGACCGTTGGCGCGCAGGAAGCCGATAACGGTCTCCGTATCCACGTCGTACTGGTGCTTGGTGGGCTCCATGGGCTTGGGCTCGATGAGGAAGGTGCCCTTGAAGCCCT
Source organism: Bacteroidales bacterium (assembly GCA_024683255.1). The sequence goes on from JAIKYL010000010.1 coordinate 9,316, forward strand.
TGGCGCGTGCATAGTCACGGGCTGCGGTGAGCATCTTGGCCAGGTGGTCCTTCTCACGCTGCATCTGGGTGTTGAGGAGGCTGTAGTAGCCTTCACGGCCGCCCCAGAACACATAACCGGTGCCGCCCAGCTTGATGGTGGCGTCGATGGCGTTCTTGATCTGGACAGCGGCGCGGGCAACGATGTCAAACTCCGGGTTGGTGGCGGCGCCGTTCATGTAACGCTTGTTACCGAACACGTTGGCGGTGCCCCACAGGTTCTTGATACCGGTTTCCTTCTGCTTCTCCAGGAGGTAGTCCGTGATGTCCTTCATGCGGGCCTCGTATTCGGCGATGTCCTCGCAGTCTTCCACCAGGTCGATATCGTGGAAGCAGTAGTAACCGATACCCAGTTTCTGCATGATTTCAAAGCCGGCATCGGCCTTCTGGCGGGCGCGGCAGTAAGGGCACTCGCCCTTGTCCCACTCGTAGCTGCGGGTCTGGCCGCCGAAGGGGTCTGCGGAAGCCTGGCCCAGGGTGTGCCACCATGCCATGGCGAACTTGAACCAGTCCTTCATCTTCTTGCCGGCGACTACGCGCTCTGCGTCATAATAATGGAATGCAAGGGGGTTCTTGCTGGCAACTCCCTCGAAGGGAATCTTGCCGATTGTCGGGAAATACTCTTTTGCCATAATTCTATGAAATAATTAATGTGATTATAGATTACAGGTTACTCTTCCAACGTTCGTAGGCTTCGCGGTATTCGGCTTCGTGGTCCGGGATGATGACCTCCAGGCGCTCCAGGGTGGCGAAGGCCTCCCGGTTGTCCTTGTAGATGCCGGCGCCGATGCCCGCACCCTTGGCCGCGCCCACGGAACCGTCCGTATCGAACAGCTCGATGGTGGCGCCGGAAACGCCCGCCAGGGTGTCCCGGAAAATCTTGGACTGGAACATGTTGGCCAGGCCGGCGTGGATCTTGTCCACCTTGAGGCCCATGGCTTCCATGATTTCAATGCCGTACTGGAAGGAGAACACGATGCCCTCCTGGGCGGCGCGGATAAGGTGCCGCTTGTCGTGCCGGTTGAAGTTGATGCCGTGGATGCTGCAGCCGGTGTCCTTGTTCTCCAGCATGCGCTCTGCACCGTTGCCGAAAGGCAGGATGGACACGCCGTCCGAGCCGATGGGAATCTCCGCGGCCACCTCGTTCATGTCGGCATAGGAAATGCCCTCCGGGGCCACGTTGCGGCGGATCCAGGAGTTGAGGATGCCGGTGCCGTTGATGCACAGCAGAACGCCAAGACGGGGATCTGCGGCCGTATGGTTCACGTGCGCGAAGGTGTTCACGCGCGAAAGCGGGTCATAATTCACCTGGCCGATGACGCCGTATACCACACCGGAAGTGCCGGCGGTGGAAGCGATTTCACCAGGATTGAATACGTTAAGGCTGAGGGCGTTGTTGGGCTGGTCTCCCGCACGGTACGTAACGGGCGTTCCCTCCGTGAGGCCCAGGTATTCGGCCGCTTCCCGGGAAACGGTTCCCTGCACGCCGAAGGTGGGACGGGTGGGGGCCAGGATGGTGTCCTCGAAGCCGAAGAAGTCCAGCAGTTCCTTGCTGGGGGAATTCTTCTTGAAGTCCCAGAAGATGCCTTCCGACAGGCCGCTCACCGTGGTGCATACGCTACCGGTGAGGCGCATGGCGATATAGTCTCCGGGCAGCATCACTTTCCAGATGCGGCTGTACAGGTCTGGCTCGTTCTCCTTCACCCAGGCCAGCTTGGCGGCGGTGAAGTTACCGGGAGAGTTGAGCAGGTGCGGCAGGCAGTAATTCTTGCCCAGGGTATCGAAGGCCTTCTGGCCGTACGGAACGGCACGGGAGTCGCACCAGATGATGGAGGGCCGGAGCACGTTCATGTCCTTGTCCACGCACACCAGTCCGTGCATCTGGTAAGATATGCCGATGGCCTGGATATCCTTTACCGTGAACGTCTTACTTTGCAGGGAAGCCTTGCGGCGCACCTGGTCCAGGATGTCGTCCGTGGCCAGCTTGAGATTGCCCCACCACATGGCGGGATCCTGCTCCGCCCATCCGGTCTTTTTGGAGATGATGGGAGCTTCACTCTTGGGATAAAAGGCTGTAGCGACACATTTTCCGGTATCTGCATTCACAAGGGACGCCTTGACCGAAGAACTGCCGATGTCGTAACCGAGAAGATACATGGTTAAAAGGATTTAGCGATATACGGCAAAGATAGTAATTATCTTTGACAATTAAAAGAAAAATCAGCGGGCCGATACATATTTATGCAAGGTGGCACGGACGGCTCCGGGACCGGCATAAAGTTCCCGTACCATCCCCTCCACCTGCTCTCCCAGACCGGCCTTGTAGAGGTCCACGCCAAAGATGTCGGCCCGGGAATAGAGCTTGCGGAGGCAGGAATAATCCTGTCCGGGCTTCCCTATCTCCAGCGGGGCCACGATGGCCTGCATCTCTGCCAGCAGCGGGTCCGGCGAGCACTCAAAGGGCGTTCCGTCGTCCTTGATGCCCTTGAGGTAACGGGCATATCCGGCCAGCACCAGCGGGATAAGAATCAGATTGGATTTGTCCAAGCCGCGGGAGAGGTATTTCTTGAGCGTTTCGCCAAAACGGATGGGCAGTTTCTGGCTGGTGTCCATGGCTATGCGCTGCGGAGCGTCCGGCATGAAAGGGTTGGGCAGGCGCTTGTTGATGACGTCTCCGATGAATTCGTAGGGGTTGAGCACGCCCGGATCCACCACCACGGGCATGGCCTCTATGTAACCCAGTTTCTGGACGAAGGGACGGATATCGGGATCCTTCATTTCGGCCGATATGAGCGTATAGCCCAGCATGCAGCCGTAGAGGGCCATGGCGGTGTGGAGCGGATTGAGGCAGGTGCATACCTTCATCATCTCCACCTTGTCCACAATCTCCCTTGTGGTATAGAGCGCACCGCCCAGGTCCAGCGGCGGACGGCCGCCGGTGTAGTTGTCCTCAATTACCAGATACTGAACTTCTTCCGCGTTCACGAAAGGAGCAGTGAAGGTATGCTTTTCCGTCTCGATGTAGTTGTTGTCCTCAAAGCCGTCGGCCGCCAGCATCTCCTTCACTCTCTGGTGCGGACGCGGGGTGATCTTGTCAATCATGGACCAGGGGAAGGTAATCTTCTTCTCGTCCTTCAAATAGTCCAGGAAGGCTTTGGGCACCAGCGAATCGGCCACCCAGCGCTCTGCATAGGCCATTACGCCAGCCTTCACCTTATCTCCGTTGTGGGAGCAGTTGTCCATGCTCTGGACGGTGAGAGGGAGCTGTCCGGCCTGCCAGCGTTCATAGAGCAAAGCGCACACCTTTCCCATGGCAAATACGGGCTTCAGGCCGCGGGCCAGATCGGCCTCGTTGAAGCTGTAGCCCTTTTCCGTGATGGTGAAGGAAATCATCTGCAGGGAAGGGTTGCGGAAAATCTCCACCAGGCGCGCCCAGTCCCCGGGGAACTGCGGATCTGCCTTGAGGGCCTCCGTAACGCTGCCGATGACTTTCTTGCCGATGGTCCCGTTGGAACACAAGCTCACCGAGAGCGAAAGGTTGTCGTAGGGGGCATAGGCCTTGTCGATTACCTCGAAATCGAAGGTTTCGGCCACAATCACGCCTCTGTCGTACTGCCCGGTGTTGAGGGCGTCGTTGAGGATGGAAGCCGGGAAGGCCCGGAAGATATTGCCGCCGCCAAAGTGCACCCAGGTGGGCTGCAGGGCGGTTTTTTCACGTAAGGCCTTAATGTCATACTTGGGGAGCTCGTAGCCTTTTTGCTCCCACTCGGCGGCGTTGAAACTGCCGTCCAGGATGTCTTTCAGTTTCATATCAGTCAAAGAAACCAGGTTGTTTGTATGGGATGCCCAGTTCGCGGTCCACAGTGGCCAGGATGCCCTGCACCTGTCCCATGGCGAACATGCGGCCCAAAAGCGTATAACCGGCATTGTGGCCGTGACTGCTCTCGTCAAAGATTCCGCCGGGAACGTCCGTGAAGGTGAGGCCGTGGTCTACACGCATGGGAAGAGCGGGATTCTCCTTCTCAAAGATGCGGCAGAGCTCAATCAGATCGGCCCGTCCGCCCAGGTGGGAGGCCTCCGTGAAGTCTCCGTTGGGGAAGATATGGCAGGAACGAAGGTGCACGAAATGGGTGCGGGAAGCGAACTTCCGGGCCAGCTCCACCACGTTGTTATAGGCCCCGGCCGATAAGGAACCGGCGCAGAAAGTGAGGCCGTTGTGCTTGTTGGGAACGGCGTTTAGGAACCATTCAATGTCCTCTTCCGTGCGAACGATGCGCGGCAGGCCCAGCACCTCGATGGGAGGGTCGTCCGGATGCACGCACATGTTCATCCCATATTCCTCGCAGGTGGGCATGATGGCTTCCAGGAAGTATTTCATGTTGGCACGGAGCTGCGCCTTGTCAATACCTTTATATAAGGCCAGGAACTCCCGGAATTTCTCAATGGGAGCCTCGTCGTTCTCGCTGAAATTACCGCTCACGAAACCCTGGGTCTTGATCACGATGTTCTCCACCAGCTTGTGGTCCTTCTCCGGGGTCATGGTCTTGGCCAGCTCATCACATTCGGCCAGTACGTTGCGGCCTTCGCCCACGCCCTTAGGGAAGCGGAAAGCGGCCCATTCCTCGCGGGCGCCCGGACGCTTGAGGATGTAGATGTCGAAGTACGCGAATTCGGCATAATTGAAGTACAGGTTGGTGGCGCCGTTGGGGTTGTTGTGGAAAAGGTCCGTACGGGCCCAGTCCAGCACCGGCATGAAATTGTAGCAGATGCAGTGGATCCCTTCGGCCGATAAATTGCGGAGGCTTTCCTTGTACACCTCTATCTGGTGATCCCTGTCCGGGCCGCCGTATTTGATGGTTTCCACCACCGGCAGGCTCTCCACCACGCTCCAGCGCATGCCGTAGCTTTCTATGTATTCACGGAGTTCACGGATCTTTTCCCGGGGCCAGACTTCTCCCAGCGGAACGTCGTGCAGGGCGGTTACAATGCCCTCCACCCCAATTTGTCTTAACTGTGCAAGTGTAATCTTGTCTTTCTTACCGAACCATCTCCAGGTCTTTTCCATAATTGAGCTATTAATAAAGTCAGGTGATTCTCTACCGCTTTCCCGCTTTTCATCTTTTTCCTATTCCACACACGCCCTCCGGGCTCAAAGCCCTGAATATACGGGGTACTAAGATACGCATTATTGGGCGGAGAAAAAAGCTAATGGTCTAAATTTTCAAAGGACTGAACCATTTCTTTTTGTTTTGCTGTGGAGAATATGGTATATTTGTATGCTTAGTTTAAAACTGCTAATTAATCCTAAACTAATATGACTCCTTCCAAGAACGAAGCAAAAGGCTTCTACAAACTCTCCTGGATGCAGCGCATCGGCTTCGGTTCCGGTGACATGGCCCAGAACCTCATCTATCAGACCATCAGCATCTGGCTGCTGTTCTTCTACACCAATGTCTTCGGCCTGGATCCCGGTGCCGCGGCGCTCATGTTCCTCATCGTCCGCCTGGTGGACGTGCTGTGGGACCCCGTGGTGGGTACCATCGTGGACAAGGGCAACCCCAAGTGGGGCAAATACCGCAGCTGGCTGGTCCTGGGCGGTATTCCGCTCGTCGGCCTGGCCATCCTGTGCTTCTGGAACGGCTTCAGCGGCTCCCTGGTGTATGCATATGTAACCTATGTGGGCATGTCCATGTGCTACACGCTGGTAAATGTGCCGTACGGTGCCCTCAACGCCTCCCTCACGCGTGATACCAATGAGATTACCATCCTCACCTCCACGCGTATGTTCATGGCCAACCTGGGCGCCCTGTGCGTGAAGTCCCTGCCCATCATCATCGCCATCTTCGCCCCCAAGGTGCTGGATCCGGCCACCGGCAAGTCCGTTGCGGTGTACAACACCCCGGAAGCCGCTCCCGCCTGGTTCATTACCATGACCATCTTCGCCCTGGTGGGTCTGGCCCTCCTCATCTTCTGCTTCTCCCAGTGCAAGGAGCGCGTTGTGATGGACCAGAAGGAAGCCGCCAACGTTAAGGTGAGCGACCTGTGGATGGAATTCGTGCGCAACAAGCCCCTCCGCGTGCTGGCCTTCTTCTTCATCACCGCCTTCGCCATGATGAGCGTGGGTAATGCGGCCGATGCATATTTCATGAGCTATAACGTGGGCGCCACTCCGCTGCTCACCACCCTGTTCATGTGGCTGGGTACCATCCCCGCCTTCATCTTCATGCCGCTGGTTCCCGCCATCAAGCGCAAGATCGGCAAGAAGGGCATGTTCTACCTGTTCCTGGGCGTAGCCATCCTGGGTATGGCCATGATGTACACCTTCGTCTCCATCCCGGCCACCAAGAACAACTTCGTGCTCCTGTGCATCGCCCAGTTTGTGAAGTCCACCGGTATCATCACCGCCACTGGTTACATGTGGGCCCTGGTTCCGGAAGTGATTGCATACGGCGAATATACCACCGGCAAGCGCATCTCCGGTATTGTTAACGCCCTCACCGGTATCTTCTTCAAGGCAGGTATGGCCCTCGGCGGCGTAGTTCCCGGCCTGGTGCTGGCTTGGGTTGGCTTCAATGCCGATGCCCCCACGCAGACCCCGCTGGCCCTCCAGGGCATCCTCTGGCTGGTTTGCGTAATCCCGGCCGTGCTCCTGCTCCTGGCCATCTTCATCATCTCCAAGTATGAGCTTTCGGACGAAAAGATGGACCAGATCAACATGGAAATCGAGGCCCGTGCCAAAGCAGAATAATCAATAACACTATACTATGGCAGACAAAGTTAAGAAACGCTACCTGTTCCCGCAGGATTATATGGCCGACCCGTCCGTACATGTGTTCGACGGCAAGCTTTACATCTATCCTTCCCACGACTGGGAATCGGCCGCTCCGGACGATGACTTCGGCAGCGAGTACGATATGAAGGACTACCACGTGCTTTCCCTGGAAGGCCCGGATCCCATGACTTCCCCCGTGAAGGACAATGGCGTTGCCCTGGACATCAAGGACGTTCCCTGGGCCCGCCGCCAGCTGTGGGACAACGAGGTGGTGAAAGGCCGCGACGGCAAGTATTATATGTATTTCCCCGCCAAGGACAAGACGGACATCTTCCGCTGCGGCGTTGCCGTGTCGGACTCCCCCACCGGCCCCTTCAAGGCCATGCCTGATCCCATCCGCGGCAGCTATTCCATTGACTACGCCATCCTGCACGACGATGCGGACGACGAGTACTATATGTACTTCGGCGGCATCTGGGGCGGTCAGCTCCAGCGCTACGAGGACAATCTGGCCAAGGACAACGGCACTTCTTATCCGGCCGATGACCAGCCCGCCGTTCCGGCCCGCGTGGTGAAGCTCTCCAAAGACATGCTCCAGTTCGCAGAGGATCCCAAGCCGGTTGTGCTCCTGGACGAGGACGGTAAGCCCATCACCGTGGGTGACAACGAGCGCCGCTTCTTCGAAGCCAGCTGGATGCACAAGTACAACGGCAAGTATTACTTCAGCTATTCCACCGGAGACACGCACAAGCTGTGCTATGCCATCGGCGACAATCCTTACGGCCCGTTCACCTACAAGGGTGTTATCCTCACCCCCGTGTTTGGCTGGACCACCCATCACTGCATTGTGGAATACAATGGAAAATGGTGGCTCTTCCACCACGACAGCGGCATCTCCAAGGGCATCAACCGCCTCCGGAGCCTCAAGGTTTGTGAACTGAAGTACAATCCGGACGGAACCATCCGGACCATTGAAGGACTAGACGAATAAGCCGTCCTTCATGTGACAGGTTCTGTCGCACATCTGGGCCAGACCGGCGTCATGGGTAACGATGACAATGGTTTGGCCTAATTGTTTTCTCAGCTGAAAGAACAGAGCGTGGATGTCCTCCTTGGTGCGGCTGTCCAGGTTGCCGGACGGCTCGTCGGCAAAGAGGATGGCGGGCTGGTTCACCAGGGCGCGGGAAATGGCCACCCGCTGCTGCTCGCCGCCGGAAAGCTCCGAAGGCTTATGGGTAACGCGCTCTTCCAGGCCCACGGTCTTGAGCAGTTCCAGGGCCTTTTCTCGGGCTTCTTTCCGCGAAGTTCCGCCAATGAGCGCAGGGATCATCACGTTCTCCAGTGCCGTGAATTCCGGCAGCAGGTGATGCGCCTGGAACACAAAGCCGATACGCTTGTTCCGGAAGGCCGACAGCTGCTTCTGCGGCAGGTGCAGCACATCCGTTCCCTCGATGATGAGTGAACCGCCGTCCGGCGTGGAAAGCGTACCCAGGATTTGCAGCAGCGTGGATTTTCCCGCTCCGGAAGCGCCCATGATCGACACCACTTCCTGCGGTTCCACCTGGAAATTGACCCCTTTGAGTACCTTAAGGGAGCCGAAGCTTTTCTCTATGTTCTTGGCGTCTATGATCATACTATGGCAAAGGTACGATTATTTTGTGCGATTGCAAAAATAACCGTACCTTTGCTTTTACACTCGGGGTGTGGCGCAGTTGGCTAGCGCATCTGCTTTGGGAGCAGAGGGTCGTGTGTTCGAGTCACATCACCCCGACAGGACCTTAATCTATCAAATCGTTTTTCTCCACGGTCCAGCCTTCGCGCTGGGAAAGGCCGCAGGCATTGCCCTGGAAGAGCTTGGCTGCTTCCTTGTCTCCCTTGAGCTGCCACTTGAGCCAGGCCACTGCCGGGATGGCGAATTCGCCGCCGTAGGGCTTGGAGTACGTGCCACCGTGGCCCACCGGGTAGTTGGCGGCAAAGGCCGGGACGTTCACCAGGCGGTGGAAGTCGTCCATACCGTTCTCATAGGCAATGTCTTCCGAACCGCCCAGGATATAGATGACGGGCACCTTGATCTCCTGCAGCTTCTCCTTCACGGGCATGGGCATGCCAGAAACGGCGGTGCCGGGATTCAGGAACAGGCCGCTATTGCAGATCATGATAGTGGTAAGCCGGGGATCGGCCGAATTCTCCAGGGTCTGGAGACCGCCGCAGGACATGCCGGCAGCAGCGATGTGATTCACATCCAGACGGCCGTAGTACGGGCTTTCCTTATCGGCATTCTGCGCCAGCGCCCAGTCTATGGACTCAATCTGCTGGGCCGATGTGGACATGGGGCCACGGAAAGGCTTGTCCTCCATGGGAATGTGACCCGTGGCGATGACCATGAAGCCGTTGGAGGCAATCTCGTTCAGGAACTTGTAGTGCTCCCAGGGGGAGTTGGTGCAGGCGCCGTTGCCCCATACCAGGATGGGCAGCGGGTTCTTCTTGCCGAAGGCCGACAGGTCTTCCGGAACAAAGATGGTGTGGGCCTCCAGGGAAGGATCTTCCAGCATGAGAGCCTTGTACGGGCCGCTGCCGCCCTCTTCCACCGTGCGGGACTGGGTGAAGACGGGGTTCACGGGACCGCTGGCGCAGGCGACCGCCATCAGGACGCCAGCCAGCATGGAAACAAATGAAAACTTCATAGTATTAGGGTTTTAGCATTATCTTCCGCCACCGCCGAAACCACCGCCGGAGAAGCCGCCGCCACCGCCGAAGGACGAATGGCCGCCGCCACCGGAAACGCTGCCTGCCTTGGCATAGGCACTCTGCAGCGCCGACGTGGAAATGGCGTTGGTGTGGTTAATCACATACAGCATGGTGTAGGTATCCAGGCCGGTATTCTGCACCACTTCCTGGAACTCGGCCGGATAGAGTTTCTTGAACTGCTCGGCCACCTTGTCGGCAATGCCGTACAACTGGGCAAACACCAGGTAGTCCTTCCAGAGGCCCACCTCCACGGCTTCGCGCTGTTTGGACAGGGTGAAGTCCTTCAGGAAGTTCTTGAACTCAATCACATGGCAGGCCTCGCGGGCGCCTTCTTCCGTAGTCTTGGTCCCCTCCTTGAAATAGTGCTTCACATGGAACCAGTTCTTGCCACGCGCCTTGGCCCGGTCCGGCCAGGCCGTCATCTTGGCATAGTTCTTTTTGGACCAGCGCTCGAACTCGTTCTTCTCCAGAATGAGATTCTCCCCGCTGGCTGCACGGGCATAGCGGTACAGGGCGTCTTCCACATCATTGGCAAAGGAAGTATCTTCCTCGAAGGAAAGGTTCACCCGTTTGGTGGACTTGGGATCGGCCACCACCTTTACGTCTTTGTTCAGGATCCAGCGCAGGAACAGGGCTCCAATGAGGTTCTTGACTGACGGATTGGTGGCAAAACGCTTTCCGTGTTCCAGCGCATAGAAGGCGGCAAAGAGGTCTCCCTCCACCGGAATGTCCCGGTACCATTCGGTAATTTTCTGCTTGCCGAAGAGGGATTTCTTGTATTTGTAGCCCAGCGCACTGGCAATACCGGCGTAGATGAGGAAGAGGATGGGAACGACAGCCAGCAGGAGGAAGAAGACCACGAAGGCCCAAGGCATCTGGTCATCATCGGCCCCGTAAGAACTTCCGTCCAGGGCCTCCTGCAGCATATTGTCAAAAGGACCGCCACGCTCCACTGCGGGGTGGAAAATGCCTTTGTCAAAGGCCACCAGGGCAATGAGCTTGCTCCGGTATTCAAACGCTTCGGCCGATTCCGCCACCACATTTCCGCTGCGCACATTGATGTCTCCGTAATAGCCGAAGCCCCACACGCGGGTGTTATCCGTAGTCCACTGCGGGCAGTTGAAAGCCGGGGAAATGACCACCCGGACATGCTCCGGCGCTGCCGCCAGGCCGGGATTCACGAACATGAAGTTGAAGCCGTCGGCATCGTCCATGGCCTGCACCAGGCCGGTGACCCGGAAACGGGCGCTCCACTTGTGGTCTCCGTATTCACCCAGGCCCCAGCACAGCTCCACGCCATTACGCTTACGCACAATGCCGCATTTGCCGGCCTTGCGGCTGAAGCTCCAGTCCACGTCCCACCTGTCCCCAACACTCTCGAACGGCTGCCCGTTTTCACTCACGGACAAGTCGCTCACCGTCATGTCCCCCAAGTTGCCGATGGGCACATACCATTCCGTCCAGCCGGTGCTGGAGGGAGCCCGGACGTCCCAGCGCTGGGTGATCCAGGCACTGCCGTCCTCCTGCAACTCCACGGTGATGTCTATGTCGCGGATTTGCTGAGCGCTGGCGGCAAAGCCCAGGGCCGCCGCCAGCAAAAAGGTGAAAAAGCGTCTCACTAGATAACCGGGTAATCTTTCTTGGAAGTATCCTCGGCAAGGTATTCGCGGGCAGGGAAACCCAGGATGCCGGCCACCAGGGAACCGGGGAACATGCGTACCTGGTTGTTGTACTTGGTAACGGTATCGTTGAAGGTCATGCGGGCCAGGCGTACGTTCTCCTCGTACTCCTTGATGCTGTCCATGGTCTTGGCGTAGTTCTCGTTGGCTTTCAGTTCCGGATACTGCTCTGCAATGGCGATGAGCTTGGCGCTCATTTCCCGGAGGGCGGCTTCGTTGGCATTGATATCGGCCACGGTGGGATTGGCCGATGTGGTAATCTTGCGCTGCTCGATAACCTTCTGCAGGGTATCGGCCTCGTAGGAGGCATATTCGCGGGTAAGCTTTACCAGGGCCGCGATGGCGTCGTAACGGCTCACCTGCTGCACGTTAATCTGCTTCAGGGCATTTTTGCAAAGTTCGTCGCTCTGAACGAGTTTGTTCTGAACGGAGATGCCCCAGAGAACCAGCAGGGCAACAATGATAATGACAATAATCCAGGTCATAGTATTAATAGTTTAAGAGTTTGTACAATCGCAAACACAAATTTGCAAATAATTGCGGGAAAATGCAAATGGGAGGATATATACGAAAAATGACGGCCTTTCGGTCGTCATTTTCTGTGCGGGTGAGAAGAGTCGAACTTCCACGGGCTAATGCCCACCACCCCCTCAAAGTGGCGTGTCTACCATTTCACCACACCCGCAGGGATTGGGACTGCAAAGATAAGTACCTTTTTTGAAATCCCAAAACTTTTGGCCATTTTTTTACAGGCCGCGGAGGAATGTGGCCTGGGACGGGGAACCCTCGAAGGACAGGCAGCATACATCTATCTTTTCCCCGGCCTTGTAGACATCCATGTAAAGGTCTCCAAACATCTGGTTCCAGCCGGTAGCGCCCCTGCCGCGGGTATTCAGATAGCGGAGGGAGGAGTTGACATAGGTCTGGAAGGTACAGCTGTAAGTGGACTTCTTCACAGAGCTGTTCTGCTTCTTGTTGTCTTTCCACTCTTTCCTTTCCCCGGAAAGGGAAACCACCCAACCCAGGGTGGTATCGGCCTCATCCTCCGGGACATACTTCACCGCCTTCATGGAGAAGGTAGTGGGGTATTCGTTCTCCTCCGAGCCGAAGACATAGTCTCCGGAGAAGGTGAATGACCAGGTATCGGCCGCATCGCAGTGAAGGGTGAGGCCGTTCAGGTGGCTGTCATCGGCCTTCACGGTCCAGGTGGCGCCCACGGTGGTGAGCCGCTTGTCAAAGGTAAAATGCGCGCTCTTCTCCACCCCGCGTTCGCTGATATTCAGGGCCAGTTCCAGTTCGTCCAGCACATCCGTGACCAGATTATCGGCAATATACATCATGTAGGTACGTGCTTCCTGATTGTTGATCACGGAGCGTCCGCCAACGATGTCCGGTTCGTCCAGATAGTCCCCCCGCATGCAGGAAGCGGCCACAAGGGCCATGGTGAGTATTGCAATATATCTTTTCATAACCTTCCTCCTTTAAAACCTTACACCAATACCAATCCGCCCGCCGCGGATCACGCTGCCGAAGCAGAGCTCCGCATTTCCGTAGATACGCTGCCCGCCCCATTCTGCGGCCAACGGAACCACTTCCCAGGCAAAATTCACGGGCTTTGCCGTGCTCAGCAGGTCTCCGAAAGTGAACTGAACACCGGCTGCTGCCTTTACATACAGGCGGAAATGCGCCCCGCTTGGGATCATGGCTTTTACTTGGGGAAGCAGACTTATCATCTGCTCGTCAAAGACCTCGGCCGGCTTGTTTCCCAGCTTATACCAGAATTTTCCGGACAAGTTACCCCAGTTGGTCTGGGCGCCCACACGGAGCCATTTGTTAAGGATATAGTTGTAACTGACGGTAACAACCGGACCGCTTTCCAGGGCATAGTGCGGCTCATAAAGGTCGTAAAGATCCCCTATGTGCGACTGGTCGCTAAGATCGTCGAACAGCATGTTATAATGCGTGGCATTTTCGTTGTCCACCTGGACGAATTCCGCCTTGTAGCCACCCAAGAAAGCATTGATCTCATGCCGACCCTGGGCCCGAAGCTGCAGCCCGCAGACAAGGAGAAGCCCCGTAAAAATTATCAGTTTTCTATTCATAAATATCGTTTCTATGCTTTTTAAACCGAGAAATGGCCGAATCTTGCACCAAGAAGCTTAAAAAGCTTTGCAAAGTTAAATGATTCTTTGTACCTTTGCAAGCTTTTACGAGTTAGAAGCAATACGCTATTAACATTATTAAACAAACAGATTCACAATGGCTGTTAAAATTAGACTCCAGCGCCACGGTAAGAAGAATTTCGCATTCTTCCACATTGTAGTGGCCGATTCCCGCGCACCGCGCGATGGTAAATTCATCGAGCAGCTTGGCTCCTACAACCCCAACACCAATCCTGCCACCATCATTCTGGACGGTGACAAGACCCTGGCTTGGCTCAAGGTTGGTGCCCAGCCCACGCTCACTGCCCGCCGCATCCTCTCCTACGAGGGTGTCATGCTTCGCAAGCATCTGGCCGAAGGCGTAGCCAAGGGTGCCCTCACCCAGGCCGAGGCCGACGCCAAGTTCGCTGCCTGGAAAGCCCAGCGCGACGAAAAGATCGCTGCCAAGAAGACCGGCATCAAGAACGATGAAATTGCAAAGGCAAAGGCCACCAAGGCCGCTGAGGCCCAGGTAAATGAAGCCCGCGCCAAGGCTATCGCCGCCAAGAAGGCGGAGGCCGAAGAGGCTGCCCGTAAGGCTGCCGAAGAGGCCGCTGCAGCTGCCGAACCGGCAGAAGAAGCAGCCGAAGCCGAAGCCCCTGCGGAGACGCCTGCAGAGTAATGCTGCGCATCGCCCAGGTACTGAAATCCAACGGGACGGAAGGAGAACTGCTCATCAGCTTCTTCGACGTGGCCCCGGAGGATATCGACCTCCAGGAACCGGTATACATCGAATTCGATGGACTGCCGGTTCCCTTTTATTTTGAATCTTTCACCCAAAGGGGTAACAATCGCGCCCTGGTGCGTCTAACCGGCGTGCGTAATCTTAAGGATGCCGATGAGCTGGCCGGCCGCGCCATCTTTGCCGACTACTTTGAAGAGGAGAGCGGGACGGATCTCTCCGGCTGGACCGTCATAGATGAGCAGCATATCGGCATCGTAGGCTTTGTAAGCGGCTACGAGGATATTCCCGGCAACCCCTGCATCTGGGTCCGGCGTCCGGATGGCAACGAGGTGCTCCTTCCCCTCCACGAAGACCTGGTCCAGTGGATGGATGAGAGCTCAAAACAAATCTCCCTTATTATTCCGGAAGGTCTGCTGGAATAATTACAGCATCTTTTTCACCAGGGGGAACAGCTTGTAAGGCATATAGCGGAACGGAAGGTCTATCCAGGTGGGCGTCTTGATCACGGAGCGCTCGTGGCTGAAGGCCAGGAAGCTGCGCTCGCTATGATAGCTGCCCATCCCGGAATTGCCCACGCCGCCGAAGGGCACGTTGCTGTTGGCAATGTGCATGATGGTGTCGTTGAGGCAGGCTCCGCCGGAAGTGGTGCGGCCGATGAGGTCCCAGCCATCACTGCCCTTGCCAAAGTAGTAGAAGGCCAGCGGCTTTTCACGGGAGTTCACAAAATCGGCCACCTCCTTCCTGTCGCGGAAGGTCATGATGGGGAAAATGGGGCCGAAGATCTCTTCCTGCATCACGGGCGCATCGGGCGATACGCCGTCCAGTAAGGTAGGTTCGATCCACAGCTTTTCCTTATTGTGGCGGCCTCCGGCAATGATTTTCCCATCGGAGAGATAACCGGTGAGGCGGTCAAACGCGCTTTCCTTCACAATATGAACGAACTTGTCTGAATGCTCCGTTCCATCCGGGTACAGGCCGGCGAGTTCCTGCTTGAAAGCCTCCACAAAGGCGTCTTTGATGTCCTTGTGCAGGAAGAGGTAGTCCGGGGCGATGCAGGTTTGGCCGCTGTTAAGGCACTTGCCCCAGGCGATGCGCCGGGCGGCCATCTTAAGGTTGGCGTCCTTATCCACTATGCAAGGGCTCTTGCCGCCCAGTTCCAGCACCATCGGCGTAAGGTACCGGGCCTGCGCTTCCATAGCAATTCGGCCCAGCGAAGGGCTGCCGGTGAGGAACACCAGGTCGTAGCGGTGACGGAACAGTTCCCCGTTCACCAGGCGGTTGCCCTGCACCACGGCCACATATTCCTCCGGGAAGGTGTCTTCGATGAGCTGCTGCAGCACCGTGGAAACCTTCGGCACATAAGGCGAAGGCTTAAGGATGGCGGTACAACCAGCCGATATGGCCCCCACCAGCGGGTTCAGCAGCAGCTGCACGGGATAGTTCCAGGGGCTCACGATAAGGGTGCAGCCCAGCGGTTCCCGCACAATATAGCTGGAGGACGGCATCACGGTGAGCGGCGTGGGTTTGTACCTGCGCCGGGCCCATCGGCCCACCTTCTTGATGGCCTCGTTAATCTCCCCGTACACCAGGCCGATCTCCGTGAGATAGGCCTCTTCGTAGCACTTGTGCAGATCTTCCCAGAGGGCGTCGCACAGGGGCTTTTCCCATTTCTGCAGGCCGGCCAGATAGGCCTTGAGCTGCTGCTTGCGCCATTTGACATCCCGGGTGGTGCCGGTGGCATAAAAGGCCCGCTGCTTTTCAACGAGCTCCTGAATTCTTTCGACGGAGGTGTTTTCGATAGCCATTGTGTTTCAATTGGTTACATATTTCTCCCTGTGATTCCAGACACAGGGAGAAAACTCTAATTAGTTAATAATCAGTTATTTCTTCCTGCCGGTAAAATGGTCCATCACCGTATAGAGGCCGCAGATATCACCAAAGATGAAGTTGAACAGGCGGTGCGGAATGAGGCCCTGCATCAGGCGGATGAAATGTTCGGAGAAGGGGATGCCCCGGTAGCCCAGGTCCCGCTCTATGGCCGAAAGGGTTTTCCGGGCCACCACTTCCGGATCCTGAATCTTGAAGAAGGAGCGGATGCCGTCGAACATACCCGTGTTGATGAAATACGGAGCGATGGTTGTTATCTTCACCGGACTCTTCTCCCGTTCCAGCTCTATGCGGACGCTCTCGCTCCAACCGATGGCCGCCCACTTGGAAGAGGCATAAAGGCTCATCTTGGGAAGGGCTAGCATCCCGGCCGATGAGGTGACGTTGCAGATGTGGCCGCTGCCACGGGCCTTCATATCCCGGAGGAAGCGGAGCGTCACGAACATGGCGCCCTTAGTGTTGATATCAAAGGTGCGGTTGATATCGGCGTCCGTCTGTTCGGCGAAAGTCTTGTTGTTGGTGATGATGCCGGCGTTGTTGATGAGTATATCAACATCCCCGCAGGCCTGGCGGGTAAGGGAAAAGGCTTCGTCCACGGAAGACGGGTTGGAGATATCGGCCTTGAAGCCAAACACATAGCCCTTGCCGCCCGCCGAGAGTTCGGCCGCAGTGGCCTTGAGCGCTTCCTCGTTGATATCCCAGATGATAACCGGCTTGGCGCCCTTTTCCAGGCAGCGCCGGGCCATGATTTTTCCTATTCCGGAGCATCCTCCGGTAATGAGCACAGTTTTTCCTTCAATCTTCATAATTCAGGTTTTAGCGTTGCAAAGATACTAAAAATATCCAGAACAAACAGTGGAGCGTAAGTTCCTTATTTTCAATATATTAACAATGTTCCTGTACACCCGGAGGCACACAGGAACACCATTTAAACAGTTAAGGGACAGGCGCTTAGCCTCCACCCATTTACAGCACCTGGAAGTCCAGGGCCTTGAGGTCCTTATCGGCCGAAGAGTTGCCGTAGAGGATCTGGTACTTGCCCGGGAAGACGGAGAGACCGTCGTTGCCGTCGTAGAACTCAAAGGCGTCGGGACCCAATTCCACCGTTACATTGGCCGTAGCACCAGCGGCGAGTTTTACGCGCTTGAAGCCCTTCAGGCCCTTGATGGGGGCGTCCGGATTGTCCAGGCTCTTCACGTATACCTGCACCACCTCGGTGCCGTCCACGGAACCGGTATTGGTCACGGGAACGGTTACCTTCACACCCTTGCCGGCCTTAACGGAAGCAGCCGAGAGCTTACCCTCGCCAAAAGCGAAAGTGGTGTAGCTGAGGCCGAAGCCGAAAGGATAGAGCGGCTCGCCCTTGAAATAACGGTAAGTGCGGTTCTCCATGCTGTAATCCATGAAGTCCGGAAGCTGGGAAGTGGAAGCGTAGAACGTGACGGGCAG
>JAIKYL010000042.1 GCA_024683255.1 Bacteroidales bacterium
TACATAATCCCTGCGGACCACGAATTTGGTGGCGACGGGGAGCTTGTTGGCGGCAAGACGCATTGCCTCTTTGGCGACCTCGAGGGAAACACCCTCGGCCTCGAAGAGGATACGGCCCGGAGTGATGGGAGCGACAAAGCCTTGAGGGTCAC
Source organism: Bacteroidales bacterium (assembly GCA_024683255.1). The sequence continues at coordinate 153 of JAIKYL010000042.1, forward strand.
CCTTACCTTTACCCATACGGGTATCGAGCGGCTTGGCGGTGAACGGCTTCACAGGGAAGACACGGATCCAGATCTGACCTTCACGGTTCATGCGACGGGAGATGGCCTGACGGGCAGCCTCGATCTGCTGGGCAGTGAGCCAGCAATTCTCAAGGTTCTTGAGGCCGAAAGAACCGAATGCGAGCTGGTTTCCACGACCGGAATTGCCCTTCATGCGGTTTTTCTGTTCCCTTCTGAATTTTGTTCTTTTAGGCTGTAACATTGCTGTAATGTTTTTAAAATTTCCTTATTAACCCCTAACTCATTGAAACTCAGCTGGTTGGGTGCATTTTGCTCCAATTTCGGGATTGCAAAGTTACAAAAATTTTTTGAACCGCCAAACTTTTTCAACAGTTTTTTCAACATTTTCGACCGCGGATTTTGAAACTTAACTCATTGAAATATCGGCCAATCCATAGTATGTTGAAAAATTTTGCCTGCAATTTTCGACAAGAGCATTTCCCTCTCCTTCCTGTCATTCCGAGCGGAGCAAAAATTCTATTTGGTAAAGAATTTGCAAAGCATTACCTTTGCCACCGTGAAACGAGTCCTTCATACCGCTTTGCTCCTGCTTCTGCTCCTTCCCGCAGAAGCCTCCGCGCAGAACCACATCCGCGCGGCGATGGACCGTGCACGGCAGCAGCGGGAAAGGGCCGCCATGGTTAAAGTGAACAGCGAAAACGGAACCAGCTCGGGCGGCTATATGCCCTTCCAGGTGGACGAAAAGGGAGACACCACCTTCCTGGACGTCCTGGAGCCCATCTGGGTCTTTGCCCAGGGTAAGGGAAACGGAAAGAACTGGCGGGATTATTACAAGCTGGTCTGGCGCTTTGGCCGAGTATATCCGTATGCGGAGGTTGCGGGCCGCCTGGTGGCCCAGGTGGACAGTACCGTGGAAGCCAACCACTACAACCGCTTCAAGCGGGACCGCTACATCTCGGACGTGCAGAAAAAGCTTTTCAAGGACTTCGAAGGCTCCATGCGCAAGATGTCCATCCAGCAGGGCGCCCTCCTCATCAAGCTGGTGGCACGGGAAACGGGACAGTCTCCCTACGAAATAATCAAGGACTACAAAAGCGGCATCACCGCCGGTTTCTGGCAGGGCATAGCCAAACTCTTCGACAACAACCTCAAGGACGGATACGACGCAGCCGGGGCCGATAAAGACATCGAAGAACTTATCCAGATCTGGAAAGAAGGACACTACCGGGACCTCTATTACTCCATCTTCTGGGAGGACCCGCCGGAAGTGAAAGTGCCGGAAGTTTATCTGTAGATTACGAAAAGGCCGCCTTCGCGGTCATAGACCATCCAGTTGGAAGAAGAAATCCAGTCCGAAAGCAGCAGCAGGCGTGCTTTCCCTACGGGCATGTCCACCCTGCAGTGATAATGGCCGAAGATGAAATAGTCCACCGGCTCCGGGAAAGAGGCGCAGAACTGGTAGAGCGGCTCTTTCTCCCCCTGGAAGTGGTACTCCTCGCTTTTGGCCAGGCGGGAATGTTTGCTCCAGCCGTTGCCCAGAGAGAAGCCGATCCAAGGATGCAGGGAAGAAAACAGCACCTGCGACACCCGGCTGTTAAAAACGGCCTTGAGGCACTTGTAGCCTTTGTTTCCGGGGCCCAGGCCGTCTCCGTGGCCGATGCAGAATCGCTTCCCGCCCAGTTCCACCACGGTGGGCTGGTCCAGACGAACCATCCCCATTTCCTCAAAGTATCTGTAGCTCCAGATGTCGTGGTTTCCCCGGAAAAAGTATACCTTCACTCCGGCATCCATCAGTTCCGTGAGGGCGGCGAAGACACGCACGTAGCCTTTGGGAACCACATGGCGGTATTCGTACCAGAAATCCCAGATGTCGCCCATCAGGTACAGGGCCTCGGTCCTATCGGCCGGAATCTCCTTAAGGAAAGCCACGAAACGCGCCTCACGGCCCGCCGCATCGGCCACCTGCAATCCCAGATGAACGTCGGAGACAAAATATGTGAGCGTGCGCTCCACTATTTGGCCAGGATGAAGATGAGGACGGCCACCAGCAGGCAGTACAGGGCGAACCAGGAGAGCTTGGCCTTCTTCACGATGGCAATCATTACCTTGCAGGCAAAAAGGCCGCTGAGGAAAGCCCCAACAAAGCCCAGCACCAGCGGAAGAGAACCCACGCCGCTGCCGAAAGACTCACTGCCGGTAGCTACCTTCAGCAACTCCAGCGACTGCTCGCCGATAATGGGAATGAGCACCATAAGGAAGGAGAACTGCGCCATGGACTCCCGCTTTACGCCGGTGAGAAGACCCGTGGCGATGGTGCTGCCGCTGCGGGATACGCCCGGCACCACGGCACACGCCTGCGCAATACCCACCACAAAAGCCTGCCAGTAGGAAATGCCGTTCCGGGTATCTTTGGCTACAGGCGCCTTGATGCGCTTTCCAACATTGTCGGAGAATAGCAGGAGCGCCGCAGTAATGCAAAGGCCGATGGCCACCTGACGGAGCGACCCGCTGAACAGCGCATCCACCTGGTCCTTGAACAGGAAGCCCACCAGGGCCACCGGAATAAGGGAGACCAGGATCTTGCAGATGTAGTCCGTCTCGTCGTTATACTTGAACTTGAAAAAGCCCTTGAGGAGTTTCCAGATTACCGCCCAGAACACCACCAGGGTGGCCAGCACGGTAGCAAAATGCACCGTAACGGTGAAATCCAGAAAACCTTCGGCATCCACGCCCAGCAGTTCCTTGAAAATCATCAGATGCCCGGAACTGGACACGGGCAAAAATTCAGTCAAGCCCTGGACAATGCCCAGCAAAATAGCCTGCCACCACTCCATAATAAACCTTTCCTTATAATTTTAACTTTGTTCGCCAAGGCCAACGCACACACTTATCTACGTTACCCCTTCCCTAAATCCCTTCCCTCGGGGAAGGGACTTGCTATCGGCCTTCGGCCTCAAATATTATTAATTTTTACTTTTAAAATTACCCATTATTGCAATGACCTCCACCACGATGCCGGCAATGATCACGATGGGGGCCGCTATGAGCCGCCGCCAGTCGAACATGGCTTCGTTGAAGAAGTTGGGGTCTTTGGAACCGCCGCCGGAAAGCAGCAGGAAACCGGCCACCATTACCAGCAGGCCGGCTATCATGAGTTTGATACCTTTGGCCGTCGTGGCCATTTTGTCTTGATTGTTGTTCTTGACAGGAGTCTTTGCCATACGCTAAAAACTATATACCTGGTCCCGGTCGTAGCCCACCAGTCTGTTAACCACAATGAAGGTACTGGCCACGCAGATTCCCACGCCGGAAAGCACCATGATGCCCATCACCTTAAGGAGGGATTCCATGGAGAAGATCTCAAACATCTGGACGAATTCCTTCCGGAGGATGAACAGGCCGCCCACCAGCAGCAGGATGGCCACCAGCGAGGCAAACAGGCCCTGGAGGGCCGCCCGGCCCATGAACGGGGCCCGGATGAAAGAGCGGGTGGCTCCCACCAGATGCATGGTGTGGATGGAGAATCGGCGGGAGAAAAGATCCAGCCGGACCGTGTTGGCAATTAATACAAAGGAAATGAACAGCAGCAGCCCCACCAGCACCGCCAGTCCCAGCGAAATCTTCTGCAGGTTCTGGTTAAGCGCATCCACCAGCGAGGTCTGGTACACCACCTCTTCCACCAGGGGGGATTTGGCCAGCTGCGCCTTCACCACTTCCAGGCTATCGGCCGATACATACTCCGCCTCCAGGTTCACGTCGATGGAAATGGGCACGGGAGCACTCTCAAACACGTCCAGGAAGTCCTGCCCCAGCATGTTGGCCATTTCCTCCACGCCCTGTTCCCGGGAGATGAAGGTGGTGGAGCGCACACCAGGAAGGGCCGCCACCTGGCTTTCGTACTGCCGGGCCTCGTCTTCCCCCACCTGTTCCTTAAGAAGCACAGACACCTGGAGATTCTCCTTGAAATAGTCCGAAACCGCCTTGGCATTAATGAGAAGCAGGGCGCCGATACCCACGAGCAGCAGCACCATCGACAAACTGATGACGGTGGAAATCCAGGCGCTTACAAGGCGCCGACGGATGGTTGTATTCTGCCGATTGGAGGCCATACGCTACCTAATTTCGCCCCAAAGTTACTTAAAGCACGGAAAAAGTCAAAAAAAATTGTTAACTTTGTAAGTTAAAATTTAGTAATATGGGAGATTCCGCCAAGATTCTTTTTGTGAACGCAGAGATGTTTCCGTATCTGCCGGAGACCAGCATATCCAAGATATGCCGGGAGCTGCCGCAGGGCATCCAGGAGCGTCGGAAAGAGATCCGCGCCTTCATGCCGCGTTACGGCTGTATCAATGAGCGGAAAAACCAGCTGCACGAGGTAATCCGGCTTTCCGGCATGAACATCATCATCGGTGACGTGGACCGTCCCCTGGTGATCAAGGTGGCGTCCATCGCATCGGCCCGTATCCAGGTATACTTCATCGATAACGAGGATTATTTCCGCCGCAAGCAGATTTACAGGGACGATGCCGGCAATTTCTTCCCGGACAACGGGGAAAGGGCCATCTTCTTCGCCCGTGGCGTGCTGGAAACCGTAAAGAAGCTGCGCTGGGCCCCGGATATCATCCACTGCTCCGGCTGGATTTCCCATGTACTGCCCCTTTACCTTAAGAAAGCCTATAAGGACGACCCTATTTTCTCGGGCTCCAAAGTAGTACTGTCCCTGTTCAACGACACCCCCACGGAGACATTCGCTCCGGGCTTCAACAAGACCATCCTGTACGGCGCCATCAAGCCGCAGGACGCTCCGCTCCCGGAGAACGCGGGCGGCATGGAACTTGCAAAATTAGCCGCGCAGTATGCCGACGGCATCATCCTGGGCGGAGAAGGCATCCAGCCGGATCTGCTTTCCTGGTGCGAAGGGCTGGGTGTCCCCCTGCTCCCCTATCAGGCGGAATCCTTTGCCGACGGCAGTTACATGGACAGCTATAACGCATTTTACGACAACCTGCTCAAATGAAGAAATTCCTTACACTGAGCTTCGCCGCCGCGGCCCTTCTGGCCGCCAGCTGTGTGGAAGTGGATAATAGCCTGGGCGAAGATCTTGTAGATAAAACCCTTCTGTTCGACACATATACGGTGGAATTCGATCTGGACCAGATCCAGCTCAAACCTTCCAGCGAACTGTCCGGTTATTCAGACAATCACGTGACCATCGGCGCCATCCGGGACGAGGTCTTCGGCCTCACAACCCGGGAAAGCGCTTTCGCCCTCATTCCCGCCCTGGACACCCTGGACATGGGCGTAAACCCGGAGGCCCTCGAATTCAGGATCTACTTTGCCGCCGACACCATTTCCTGTGCCGATGACAGTCAGGCTCATATTATCCAGAACGTATACGTAACGGAACTTACGGAGCCGCTGGACCTGGACAACAGGAACACCACCCGCTCCATCAACCATGGAGACAAGCTCATAACAAAAGGAATTCCCGTGTGCAACGGCACCAGCGCCCTCACCTTCTATTTCACCAAGGAATATGCCCAGAAGTATGTGGACGCCATCTCCAAATTGGGTCCCGTCTTCAAGGAGCGCCGCTCGGATGACGAAGATGGCATTGACAAATACGACGATTATGTTGCCGCACTTCCCGGCATCCACCTCCGTACGGACATCCCGGAAGGCAACGGCGGCCGTATCAACCTGTTCGAACTGTCGGCCCTGTCGGTAGCCAACAATTACTATACGCAGAACAGCAACAAGGCCATCCTCAAGGTCCGTTCCACCTGGAACGGGGTTCAGAAGGACTCCTCCTTCCTCTTCCTCCCCGGCGAACCGGCTTTCTTCAATGAAGTGGAAAGCATCAACAACAACGAGAAGTTTTACCAATATGCCTTTAACCGGGTAACCCACTCCACGCAGGAACATGCCGCAACGGAAGACATCCTGGTAGAAGGCGGCGGCGGTCTCAAACCGGTGATCCTCGCCAGCGAACTCAAGGAGAAAACCCTGGCGGCCATCGCCGGAAAACCCGGCAACCAGGACAAGGCCGTAATTGTGAAGGCCTCCATCATACTCCCCTTCGAGATGCCGGAGAACTATCAGGACATGAAGTACTTCCCGTCGGTGCTCAGCCCCACCGTCCGCACCGAATCAACGGACGATGACGGGAACAAATCCATTTCCTTCGCCGGCCTCACGGACGCCAGTGTGAGCACGGAGAACCAGGGAGACATAGACCGCTCCAACCTGGTGTATTCCCCGGATATCACCTATCACCTGCAGGAAATCTTGCGCCGCAAGGATCTGGAATCCAATACGGATGCCGATATCTGGCTGCTCACGGTCCATACGGAAAAGGTGGCCACTGCCAACGGAACTCTTTACGACAACGAGTATTATCGGCAAATGCTGTACGCCAACTATTATAACAGTCTCTACGGCGGCGGTTACGGTGGATACGGCGGCTATGGATATGGTGGATACGGATACGGCTATGGTGGTTACGGCGGCTATGGCGGCTATTCCAACTATTACAATTACATGATGCTGGCCCAGTACATGGCCGCATCTGAGCAGCAGGCCTATAGCTACACCACAGAGCTGGACAAGGACCGCTATTACTGCGGAAAGCTGTGTGGCCCGGCCTCGGAACGGAAACCCTATTTCCGCGTTACCTTCGCCCTACCCAAGAAATAGAAATAATAAAAGCCCGGCGCAGTGCCGAGCTTTTATTTTGATTGGGGATTATAATTACTCACCCACCTTTTCTGCAACTTTAGCGATGGCGTCACCTACGGTAGCGATACCGCTGGTTTCCTCATCGGGAATCTTGATGCCGAACACACGTTCGAACTCCATAAGAAGCTCTACGGTGTCCAGGGAGTCGGCGCCGAGATCATTGGTGAAGCTCGCGGTTTCGGTAACTGCGGACTCCTCCACGCCAAGCTTGTCAACGATGATATCCTTGACCTGCTTTACGATTTCTTCCTTAGTCATAATTAATCGGTTTAAAGTTTATTACGTTTTTTCTTATTCTCTTAACGATAACAGGCTGCAAAGTTAGTAAATATTTTTTTAAAAATGAAATTCCCCCTATTCGTTGCAAGAATCGGGCCTGCTCAGATTGAGCCAGATACGCAGTCCGTTGAAGGAATTAAGCAGGTAGAAACTGTATTTTACAATGTACACGGGAGCAAACGCCTGGTCCGAAGAAATCCACAGGCCGATGGAGGTAATGTTCACCGCCATCCAGAAAATCCACTGTTCCATATAGGCCGTGGACATAAGGAACTGGCCGATTACATTGCACACCAGCGGAACCACATCCAGCAGTACCGCCACCCGGAGGAACCCCTCCGCGGCGCTGCGGTCAAACTGCAGGATAACAAAGTAAAGGACTATGGTGGCAGCTATGGTAATGCCCAGCCAACCCCAGCGCATGGAAGGAGTGAGCCGGCGCGCTTTCACCTGGGACTCCCCCTTGGCCCCACGGCGCTTCCACTGCAGGAAGCCCACCAGCTGCATGGGTACAAAATACAGAAAATGCAGCAGGGCGTTCCCCAGTCCGGACCCTCCGTCCCGCCAGTTCATCCAGCAGGAAATGCCATAAATGGACACATCCAGGAAGCCGAAAAGGAAGGTGATGATCCACCCGTTGGCCGAGCAGACGGTGGCCAGCACCCCCATGAGCGAGCCAAAGGCCGTAGCCAGCAGCCAGAAGGTCTGCCCATCGGCCGCACCGCGCAGCTTGATACCGGTAACCAGCACCGTCACCACCGTCATCCCGATGAGGATGAAGGCACTGAACCATTTATTGAACTGTTTCTCTGTCATTGCAATACCCGCTGATTGCGCGAAGATACAACAATTTTCCATAAAATTTGTATTTTTGCATGACAGACAATCAGGCACTGGACAAGTGACCATTCAGGAAAAAATAGCTCTATTCCCTCATTCCCCCGGCGTGTATAGGTACTACGACGCAGAGGGAAAGGTAATTTATGTGGGTAAGGCAAAAGACCTGCGGAAACGGGTGGCGCAGTATTTCGTGGCGCCGGAACGGCTGAACACCAAAACCCGCATCCTGGTATCCAAGATTGCCGATGCCCAGTTCTCGGTGGTGGACTCCGAGGCCGATGCCCTGCTGCTGGAGAACAACCTCATCAAGCAATACAAGCCCAAGTACAACATCCTCCTGAAGGATTCCAAGACCTATCCCTGGATCTGCGTCACCGGGGACGACTTTCCCAAAGTGTTCATCACCCGGCGGGTGGAAAAGGGAAAGGGCAACCGCTATTTCGGCCCGTACAGCAGCGTGATGCACGCGAGGAGCCTGCTGGACTTCTTTGGGGAAATGTACCCCCTGTGCACCTGTAACCTTAAAATCAACTCGGAAGCCATCCTGCGAAAGAAGTACCGTCCGTGCCTTAACTTCCATATCGGCCGATGCAAGGCGCCCTGCGTGGGCAAGATTTCCAAAGAGGAATACGGTGCCAATATCCAGGAAATCGTGCACATCCTGAGCGGACGCGGCGGAGAGGTAATCCGGCATTACAAAACCCTCATGGCCGATGCCGCGGAGCGGCTGGATTTCGAACAGGCCCAGGTCTATAAGGACAAGCTCCGCTCTCTGGAGCGGCATTACGCCAAGAGTATCATCACCTCGGTCACCGATACCGATGCCGATGTCTTTTCCATGGTATTCGACGGAGGCGAAGCCTTCGGCAATTTCCTCCGCATCCGCGGCGGCGCCATAGTCCAGAGCCTGAACCTGGGCTTCCGCAGCCAGATTGAGGAGGAGGAAGCCACCCTGCTTTCCACCTTCATCGGCGAAATTGAAGATAAGTTCGGGGAACTTTCCAAGGAGGTGATTGTGCCCTTCCTGCCGGATGTGGAAATTCCCGGCGTCACGTTCCGTATTCCGCAGAAAGGCGACAAGTTGGCCCTGCTGGAGCTGAGCGCCAAGAACGCCAAGGAATTCCATTTCAACAGCCTAAAGCAGCGGGAGCACACGGACCCGGACGCCTGGCGCATGAGCGTGATGCAGGAACTGCAGAAGGCGCTGGGCATGAAAGAATTGCCCCGCCACATGGAATGCTTCGACAACTCCAACATCCAGGGCACCAACCCGGTGGCCTCCTGCGTGGTATTCCGCGATGCACAGCCTTCCAAGAAGGATTATCGGCGTTTCAAGATCAAGACGGTGGTGGGCGCCAACGACTATGCTTCCATGAAGGAAGTGGTGAACCGGCGCTATTCCCGCATGCTGGCCGAAGCCCCAGAAGACCTGCCGCAGCTCATTGTAATTGACGGCGGCAAGGGGCAGCTGGAGTTTGCTCACCAGGCCCTGGCCGAACTGGGCATCCTGGAGCAGGTGACGGTGGTGGGCCTGGCAAAACGCCTGGAAGAAGTGATCCGGGTGGGAGATCCCTATCCGCTATTCATTGACCGGAACTCCCAGGCCCTGAAGGTGCTGCAGCAGATCCGGGACGAGGCGCACCGCTTCGGCATTACCTTCCACCGGGACCTGCGGTCCAAGGCAGCCATCCAGAGCGCCCTTCGGGAAATCAAGGGTGTGGGCGAAAAAACGGAACAGCGTCTGCTGCTCCGTTATGGCTCCGTGGCGCGTATTGCCGCCGCCCCCCTGGAAGAACTCTCCGCGCTGGTGGGGGCCGATCTGGCCGTCCGCATCCACGATTATCTGAATCAATAAGCCTTATTTACCCAGCGCCTCTGCTACTGCCTGACCGATGGCTTCGCCGCGCATGCCACGCTTGAGGATGGTGCCATCCGGGCCGAAGAGGATGAGGTGCGGAATGGTCTCCAGGCCGTAAACGGCAACCGGGATGGACTGCGCGTTTACAATCTGGTTCCAGGTGATGCCCCAGTTCTTGGCGGCCGCTATGGATTCCGCGACGGCATCGTTCACAGCTATGCTCAGCATGTCAAAATTATCACCTTTGTACTTGTTGTACACCTCCTGAAGATAAGGCGTCTCTTCCCGGCAGGGCGTGCACCAGGAAGCCCAGAAATCCACCAGGATGTATTTACCCTTGCCCACATAATCCGACAGTTTTACAGTGGAGCCCTCTTCATTCTCGGGGTTCTGGGTTACTGAAAAGTCCAGGAACATCTTGCCTTCGGCCGTTTTCATCTGATTCTCCAGGCTGGAAATCATATCCGCCACGGTGGGAGACTGCTTCATCTCATTGCTAAGGCCCTGCAGGATCTGAAGCATCTGAGCCTCGTCATCCAGCATCAGGGAGGTGACGCCGATAAGGCATAACACATTATCCGGATTGGCGTCAATCAGTTCCATCAGGTGCTCATTGAGTTTGCCTTTGTACTCCTTCTCAAAAGCAGCCTTTTCTTCCTCGGGAAGTTCTTCATACTTGGCCCGGTTGTCGGCCATGAACTCATCCGCCCATTTCAAAAAATCTGTGTAACGGGATTGAACACCGTTTTTCCGGGAAGAGGTTACCGTTTTCTCCAGCAGGTCGAAGGTGAGGGTTGAGCCGTCGGAAATAAACTGCATGGGTTGGCCGTCGGAAACAAAATAGGAGAGACCGCGCACATCGGCCGGAATCCTGGCGTCCAACTTGCCGTCCACAACGTTGATGAGGGTATCCAACCGCTCACCAACCACAATCTCTACGGCTTCCGGGGCCGATTCCGCATTCGGGTAGGTGCATCTCACCGTTGTATAATCCTTGGGACCGCAAGAGGCCATCACGGCGGCAGCGGCCAGTACAAAAAAGAAATTGCGTTTCATATCTGTCAGTTCAATGATTTCTTAGCTTGCAAAAATACTAATAATTTCGGTATTATAAAAAGCGGGACGGCCAAAAGACCGTCCCGCCAAGTACATATCGCTTGATAGCTTATCGGCGCTCGCCACGGCCGCCTTCACGGCGTCCGCCTTCGCGACGGCCACCACGGCCACCACGGTCTCCGCGATCGCGGCCACCTTCACGGCGACCGGCGCCGGGAGCTGCGGAATTGGCAGCGAAACCGGCGTTGGGGGAGAGGTCCTGCTTGCCGTATTTCTCACCGTTGCAAATCCACACCTTGATACCCATGGTACCCATCTGGGTGCGTGCCACTGCAAGAGCGTAGTCAATATCGGCACGGAAGGTGTGGAGCGGAGTCCTGCCTTCCTTGAACATCTCGGAACGGGCGATTTCGGCGCCGCCTACACGGCCGCTGATCTGCACCTTGATACCCTCGGCGCCCACGCGCATGGCGGTGGCGATGGCCATCTTGATGGCGCGGCGATAGCTCACGCGGCCTTCAATCTGGCGGGCGATGCTGTCGGCCACGATGGTGGCATCAACCTCCGGACGCTTTACCTCGAAGATGTTGATCTGAACATCCTTCTTGGTAACCTTCTTGAGTTCTTCCTTGAGCTTGTCAACCTCCTGACCGCCCTTGCCGATGATGACACCCGGACGGGCGGCGTGAATGGTGACGGTGATGAGCTTGAGGGTGCGCTCAATGATGATGCGGGAGAGGCTGGCCTTGGCCAGACGGCTGCCCAGGTATTTGCGGATCTCGTAGTCCTCGGCGATCTTCTCGGCGTAGTTACCGCCTACCCAGTTGGAGTCCCAACCACGGGTGATACCGATACGGTTGCTGATAGGATTTGTTTTCTGTCCCATAGTTTATTTCTCCTCCACTGCTTTTTTGACGTCAAGTACGATGGTAACGTGGTTGGAACGCTTGCGGATGCGACCGGCGCGGCCCTGCGGGCAGGGACGGATGCGCTTCAGGGTGCGACCCTCGTCCACCATGATGGTTTTGACGATAACGTTACCGGCTTCAAGGGCGGCCGTCTGCTCGGGGTTTTTGGCTTCCCAGTTGGCAATGGCGCTCTTGAGGAGTTTCTCCAGACGAACGGAAGCGTCACGCTTCGAATAGTGGAGAAGATCCATTGCATGGTTGACTTCCACGCCACGGATGGTGTCGCAAACGAGGCGCATCTTCCGAGGGGAGGTAGGAACGTCGTTAAGTTTTGCTATAGCGGTCTGCTTCTTGGTCTCTTTCAGGCGCTCGGCCATCAAATGTTTTCTCTTTCCCATAATGTCAATCCTTTAAACATTATTTCTTGTTGTTGCCTGCGTGGCCGCGGAAAGTGCGGGTGGGAGCAAATTCACCAAGCTTGTGACCTACCATATTCTCAGTGACGTACACGGGAATAAACTTGTTGCCGTTGTGAACGGCGATGGTGTGGCCGACAAAGTCAGGGGAAATCATGCTGGCACGGGACCAAGTCTTGACAACCTCTTTCTTCTTGCTACCGTCATTCATAGCAAGAATTCTGTTCTCCAGGGCTTCCTGGATGTACGGTCCTTTTTTAAGTGAACGACTCATAATCTGTTAGTTTATTCCGTTATTTCTTACGTCTTTCAATGATGAACTTGTTGGACACGGCCTTCGG
>JAIKYL010000062.1 GCA_024683255.1 Bacteroidales bacterium
CGGCGTAAGGATCAGCGCCTCATTGCTATAGTAGGAGAAATAGTGGTACTCCCTGATTCGGCGCTCCAGCGGAGTCCCAATCAGAAAGTCCGGGTGAAAGAGCAATACCCAGCCTTTGATATGGATGATTTCTCCGTTATCCGTAACGCCGCCCCGCTGGCCGGGCCCCACACACATCAGGGAACCGGACTCAAACCGATAATTCCCGCTGCCATAAGATATCGTATAGGGGCTTTCCTTCATGAGGAACAGGCCGTAAACCCCGTATTCGCTCAGGGCATGGCGACAGCTCTCCAATTCGTCGTAATGGATTACGCTCACCAGAGGATGCAGAATGGGAGCACCCACATGGCGGGCATAATCATTGACAGACTGTACATGAAGAACCTTTTCCATATAGCAAAAGTACAAAAAAACGGGCAGATTCCGTAAAATGGATATACGAATCCGTAATTCGGTTAAGTCCTTTCCGACATAAAACCACGACCTTTGCAACAGAGAAAACAATCATTTTATGAAAGAGTCGAAAATAGCACTTGGAACCTGGGCCTGGGGCGCAGGTATGTTCGGCGGAGACACCGTCTTTGGAAGCAACACGGATGAAAGCAACTTGAAACCGGTCTTCGATGCCGCCATGAAAGCCGGTCTCAACCTGTGGGACACGGCGACGGCCTATGGCTTGGGCGAATCGGAAAGGATTCTGGGACACCTGGCATCGGCCTATAAGCGTGATGACGTGCTCATTTCTACCAAATTCACCCCTCAGTTGGCCGAAGTCTATGACAACAGCGTGACCAAGATGGCCGAGGCCTCCCTGGAGAGGATGGGGTTGGATTATATCGACATGTATTGGATCCACAACCCGATGGATGTGGAACGTTGGACTCCGGGGCTGATTCCCCTGCTCCAGTCCGGCAAGGTGCGTAAAGTTGGTGTCTCCAATCACAACATCAATGAGATCCGCCGCGCCAATGAAATCCTGGGCGAAGTCGGCTTCAAGGTTTCGGCCGTACAGAACCACTTCAGCCTGCTCTACCGTTCCTCGGAGAAAGGCGGTGTCCTGGACTACTGCAAAGAGAATGGCATCCAGTTCTGGGCATACATGGTTCTGGAGCAGGGTGCTCTGTCCGGTAAATACAACGAATTGAATCCTCTTCCTTCAGGCAGTGACCGCGGGCAGAAATACAATCCCATCCTGGGCCAGCTGACCGCCCTTACTGATGCCATGAAGGAAATTGGCACCAGATACGGTCTCTCATGTTCGCAGGTGGGCATTGCCTGGGCCCTCTCCAAAGGCACCATGCCTATCATCGGCGCCACTAAGGAGCGCCACGTCCTGGAGGCTGCCCAGGTAATGGATACTGTCCTCACCCCCGAAGAAATCACCCTCCTGGAAGCCCTCGCCGATGCGACAGGCATCGACACCCGCGGCGACTGGGAACATACGATGGAATAATATGAAGAATCTGAGACATTCCCTTTTCCTGCTGCTCTCATTGCTGCCGGTCTTTACAGGCTGCGGCAAAATGCAGCCTTCTTCCGGGCCGGGAAATGGCCAGGAAGAGAACGGTCCACAGACGCAGGAAGGCAAAATCCTGGTGGCCTGCTTTTCCTTCACCGGAAATACAAAAACTATAGCTACGACGCTGGCCGGCCTTACCGAAGGGACGCTGTATCTTATTGAGCCGGAAACGCCCTATGGTAGCGAGAACAGTAATTATTACGATGAGAACACCCGGGCTTATAAGGAACAATATGGCCCGTCATCGACCCGTCCCGCCATCAACAAGACGCTGTCCGAGGCCGACGGGTATGATATCGTTCTACTGGGTTTCCCCATCTGGTACGGGAAAGCGCCCAGGGTGGTGTTCACCTTCCTGGATGCCTACCCTTTCAATGGAAAGACCGTCATTCCATTCATTACCTCCGGCTCAAGCGGGATTTCCGATGCTGCCTCCGAACTGAAGTCCACTTATCCGGACATCAGCTGGAAAACCGGCGACAGGCTTAACGGAAAGACTCAGGAACAGTTGAAGTCATGGATTGAATCGCTTGGAATAAAGCAATAACTATGAGACACTTATTGACAGGATTGATTCTAATGGCATTATCATCACAGGCAGCACTGGCTCAGATTGACCTGCACAGCCACATGATCCCGGATTCCTACCTGGAGGCCGTGAAGGCACACGGAATGGAGATGGACGAAGGTTTTCCTATCCCTGAGTGGAAGGCCGATGCGCATCTGCAGTTTATGGACGAGGCGGGAATACAGACCTCGGTCCTGACCATGCCGGCTCCGCAGCCGTTTTTTGGCGACGGAGCCGAATCGGCTGCCATCTACCGCAAGTTCAACGAAGAAGCCGCTGCGCTCAAGGCGCTTCATCCGGGTCGGTTCCTCTTCTGCGCGGCCCTTCCCCTGCCGGACGTGGACAGGGCCTTGGAAGAAGCCCGATATGCACTGGAGGTACTTGGAGCTGACGGTGTAAAACTGGCTTCGAACAGCTATGGGCAGTACCTTGGAGATGAGGAACTGGAACCGCTGATGGGCTATCTCAACAGCCGGAAAGCCGTTATCATCACCCATCCGCATAAACCATCAGCGGCAAATGAAAAGCTGATTTCAGCCGTTCCGCTGGCTTCCTACGAGTACCTTGCCGAGACTACCCGAGCCATTCTGAACATGGTCGCACACGACGTCCTGGTGCGCTATCCGGACCTGAGGGTGGTTGTCCCCCACTGCGGCTCTTTCCTGCCGAATGCCTTGCCACGCTTCAAGGGGCTTCTCCCGGTGATGG
>JAIKYL010000063.1 GCA_024683255.1 Bacteroidales bacterium
TCCCATGGCGGGCACCGAGTACAGCGGCCCCTGGGCGGCTATGCCGGGCCTTTTTGACGGCCGGGCCTGCATCTTTGCCAATTCGGAAGAGAGCTCACCCAAGGCCGTGAAGACCATTGAGGAACTGTACGCCACCCTTAACATGCGTCCCCTCTATATGGACGCAGCCCAGCACGACGTGCATACCGCCTATGTGTCGCACATCTCCCACGTCACCTCCTTTGCCCTGGCCCTCACCGTCCTGGACAAGGAAAAGGACGAGAAGCACATTTTTGACCTGGCTTCCGGCGGTTTCTCCAGCACCGTGCGCCTGGCAAAATCCAATCCCGACATGTGGGTCCCCATCCTCACCCAGAACCGGGACAACGTGCTGCGCGTGATGGACACTTATATAGACAAGATGAAGGCTTTCCGGGATGCCGTGGCCGATTACGACGAAGACCGCGTCCGCAGCCTGATTGAAGAAGCCAACAAGATTAAAAAGATTATCCGATAATATGGCATACGAACTTGACATTATCCCCGTATCCGAGTGGGGCTTCTTTACCCTGCCGCGTCCCATGTGCATTGCAGGCCCCTGCAGCGCCGAATCCGAAGAGCAGGTGATGGAAACCGCCCGCGGACTGGCTGCCTTCGGCATCCACGTATTCCGCGCCGGCATCTGGAAGCCGCGTACCCATCCGGGTAGTTTTGAAGGCGTGGGTGCACCCGGCCTCAAATGGCTGCGCCGCGTGAAGCAGGAGCTGGGCATGTGGACCTGCACGGAGGTAGCTTCGGAAAAACACGTGCTGGAGTGCATCAAGTACGGTATTGATATGGTGTGGGTAGGAGCCCGCACCAGCGCCAATCCCTTCCTGATGCAGGAGATTGCCGATGCCCTGGAAGGCACCGACCTCCCCGTGCTGGTGAAGAATCCCGTGAATCCGGACATCGACCTCTGGATTGGAGCGCTGGAGCGCCTGAATCGCGCCGGCATCCGAAAGTTGGGCGTAATCCATCGCGGTTTTTCCACATCGGCCCCCATCGCCTATCGCAACGATCCCGGTTGGAAGATTGCCATCGAGCTGCGTTCCCGTTATCCGGAGATGGTGTTTTTTGCCGATCCCTCCCACATGGCCGGAGACCGGAAATACCTCCAGGAACTGTCCCAGCGGGCCATGGACCTGGGTCTTGACGGGCTGATGGTGGAGAGCCACTGCAACCCCGCCTGCGCCCTGTCCGATGCCAAACAGCAGCTCACCCCGCAAGGGCTTCAGACGCTGCTGGAAAGTCTCACAATCCGTGAAAACACTTCCGACAACAAAGAGTACAAGGAAGGCATCGACCAGCTCCGTGCCCAGATTGACGTCTTGGACGAGAACCTGCTATGGCTCCTGAAGTCCCGCATGGATGTGAGCCGCAAGATCGGCCAGAACAAGAAGGAACACAACGTGGCCATCCTGCAGATGACCCGCTGGGAATCCCTGCTGGCCGATATGGTGGAAAAGGCCCGGGCTTACGGACTGTCCGAGGAGGCCATCCGCACCATCATGAACGCCATCCACGATGAATCCGTGAGAGTTCAGAACGAAGTTTTAGCAGCAGACAAAAAGCAGTAACTCCTGCTGGTTTCATTCACGGGCCACAGCAAAAATCCGTTGATTGTGATCGGTTTGTTTGGTGTGGCCCTGTTTTTTTGTATATTTGTACAAATTGATATTGATTCTCTATGCTTAAAAAACTAAGAGTTGTCCTGGCCCTGGTGTTCTGGGTGGGAATCACGCTCCTGCTTTTGGATTTTAGCGGAGCCCTGCATCACTGGCTGGGATGGATGGCCAAGCTGCAGTTTCTCCCCGCCGTGCTGGCCCTGAATGTGGGAGTTGTCTTCTTCCTGATACTCCTCACCCTTGTTTTCGGACGGGTGTATTGCTCGGTCATCTGTCCCCTGGGCGTGCTCCAGGACGGGATTTCCTGGCTGGGAACCCGCAAGAGCAAAGCCCCATACAAGTATAAGAAGGAACTCAAGTGGCTCCGCTATGGGGTTTGGGCGCTCTTTGTGATAGCGCTCATTGCCGGCGTGCAGGTCTTTGTGGCCCTGCTGGCACCCTACAGCGCCTATGGCCGCATGGTCCAGAACCTGCTGCAGCCGCTGTACCTCTGGGGCAACAACTTGTTTGCCTATCTGGCAGAGAAGGCCGGCAGCTATGCCTTCTACCCGCGTGAGGTCTGGATCCGCAGCCTGCCCACCTTTATCGCCGCGGCGGTGATGCTGGTGGTTATCGTGGTCCTCTCCTTCAAGGGCGGCCGCACGTACTGCAACACCATCTGCCCGGTGGGCACCACTCTCAGTTTCCTGTCCCGTTTTGCCGCTTTCCGCCCTGTCATCGACACGGAAAAATGCAAGAAATGCAAATCCTGCGAGATCCATTGCAAGGCCCAGTGCATCAGCATCGGCAAAGAGGAGCAGAAGATAGACTACAGCCGCTGCGTGGACTGCTTCAACTGCCTGGACACCTGCAAGTTCGGCGGACTCAAGTACCGCTATGTATGGGGAAAGTCCAAGAAATCGGCCCCCAAAGAGGATGACAAGAGCCGCAGGGCCTTCTTCGCCGGCACCGCCATCGCCGTTGGTTCCGCCGCCCTCAAGGGCATCGAGGCCCGGGCGCAGGAGGCCGACAAGAAGGTGGATGGCGGCTTTGCCGATGTGCTGCCCAAACAGGCTCCCAAGCGGGAAATACCCATCACGCCCCCCGGCAGCTTCGGCGCAAGGAACTTCTACCGCCGCTGCACCGCCTGCCAGCTGTGCGTGGCCGAATGCCCCAACCATGTACTTCGGCCTTCCAGCCGGCTGGAACACCTGATGCAGCCGGAGATGAGTTTCGAGAAAGGCTACTGCCGGCCGGAGTGCACCCGCTGCGGTGAGCTCTGCCCCGCCGGCGCCATCCTGCCCATCTCCAAAGAGGTCAAGACCAACTTCCATCTGGGAACGGCCGGTGTGGATGTAAATCTGTGTCTGGAGGCTACCGGAAAGAGCAAGTGCGGCAAGTGCGCACAGGCCTGCCCCACGGGTGCCATCATGATGGTGGACGATGGGGAACACAGGCGCCCCGTCGTAGCCGAAGAAGTTTGCATCGGCTGTGGAAAATGTGAATATCTGTGCCCTGTGAGGCCCATCAGCGCCATTACGGTTAACGGAAAGGAGGTACACGTA
>JAIKYL010000088.1 GCA_024683255.1 Bacteroidales bacterium
ATTCCCCATTCCCATCTTCTTGAACAGGATCACGGAGATGTTGTTTACCACAAAGTACGGGATGCCTTCCGCAAAATAGAGGGTGGGAACCCAGAGCCAGGGAGAACGGGTTTTCATAGGGTGGTGCCAGGATAATAGAACGGCAGGATTTCCTTATAGGATTTGCCGGAAGCGGCCATTACGGCGGCGCCAATCTGGCAAAGGCCCACGCCGTGTCCCCAGCCATGCCCCCGAAACACCACCTGGGAGCCTTCGAAGGACACGTCGAACCAGGAGCTGTAAAGATGGCTTCTGGAGAAGAATTTTCTGATAATGAGCTCTTTGCCGATGATAATGGAGCCCTTGGTCCCCGTCACACGAAGGCGGGTTATGCGTCCGGAGCCACCCCGCTCCAGCGGTTCGATGGCAGTAATCAGGCCCACATCCTCTCCGGAGCGATCGGCAAAGATGGCTGAAAGTTCCTCCACACCGTAACGGACCTCCCAGTCGTGGAAGTCCTTGGTTTCCAGGTCATAATCGTTTAGCACCTGTTTCAGGACCTCTTCGTCCCGGGTGTTGCACCAGGGATCCTCGTGCACTGTAAGGTAGGGATAATCCACGTCTTCCCAGGCGGCGCTGAAACGTTCCGTCCTGCCGCCGCAGCATTTGTGGAAGCGGGCGTCCACCAGCTCCCCGCCGTAACGCAGGACCTGTCCCCAGGTCTCGTCGATGGCGGCGCGGACGGCCTCTCCAACAGCGTAAGTGAGGCCCTGATAACGCTGGCAGTGGTCATCGGCACACACGTCAAAGCGGTGATGGTCCTCGTGGTTGAACCAGCGGCGGATTTCCCGGGACGGGCTGTCCGGCGCTTCATCGGCCTGGCTGGAAAGCCACGTTACCAGGGAAGGCGTTCCCTTGAGCTGAGGGCCTGTACGGGCGGGTTTTCCGGCCTTCCGCTGCTGCACCTGCGCCATTACCCAGGAGCGGGAAATGACCGCATGGGCCTTCAGGAACTCCGGCGAGGCGGTGGCTTTCATCTCCGATGCAATCACGCTCAGGAGATAATCCTCCACGCCAATCACATTCACAGCCTGCACCTTGCCGCCGTCCACAATGAACTTGAGGGTGCCGGCAAAACGCTCCTCCTGCTTCCGCTCCCAATGGAAGCCGATGCCGATGGTCACGTCGTGCAGGATAAAGGACGGTTCCGCAAAGAGGGTGGAGATGGTGGGGGCTTCGAACTCAAGCTCGTCGTAGAGCATGCCGTTGTAGTCTATCTTCCCCTCCCTGTAAGATACTTTCTGGGGGCCGGCTCCGTCGGAAATGATCTCAAAAGTAATCTCCGGAGCGGCCAGGATGCCCACTTCAATCTTGGGCTGCGTGCGCACCAGGCGCCACAAGAGGCGTTTTTCCTCGGCCTCGGAGATGGATACGTCATCCAGGATCTCTCCCAGGATGCGCGCGTCTATCCGGTCAAAATCCTTCTCCTGGGGGACCACCACGAAACCGGCCATATCGGCCGCGCCGGGGCGGATGGAGAAGTTCTCCTCCCCTTCGGCATTGTAGCAGCGGGGCAGTTCACCGCTCCGCATGGCCACCAGGGCGCGGTACTCTCCTTCGCTGCACCAGGTGAAGGCGTTGAAGAGGGGTTCCGTGGCCTCGCCCGTGAGGCTCACGCAGTCCAGCAGCCGGTAGAACATCTTGGCCATGGACTTGGCCGTAAGGGCCCGGAGCATGAAGATGCCGCGGGTGAAATGCTTGTAATGGAACAGCTGGGCATCCCGTACGGAGTCCATGAATTCCAGGTCTCCCTGCAGGGTTTCCGGCACCTCTCCGTTACAGTCCTTAAGGGCGTGCAGCAGCCTTTCCGCCGCCCGCTCCAGGGGGATATAGCCCTTGGGACAGGCCTGGAAATGGGCATGTCCGGGTACCGTGGTTCCGCAGTTGGGACTGTTGTAAAAGACAATGTATTCCCCCAGCGAGGCCGATAAATCCAGCATGTCCGGGAAACGGCGCCAGATGGTCTGGGGAACGTGGATGTCCCGCGTAATGACCAGGTGGTTGGGGAAAATGGGTGCCCTGTTCACCAGGATATTGTACTTCCGGCCTTTCCGGCCCTCGAAGGGAAGGGTGTGCTGGTGCTCCATGTAGTTTTCCTCGCACAGCGGACAGCCGTGGTCGAAGATGGGCATGCGGCCCGGATTGGACTGAAGCGTTACCAGGATACCGCCAAAAGGCATGGTGCGGGTGTTGGCACGCTTGAGGGCACGGTACTTGGCAGCCACCGCCGGCCACACCGACAGCTGATCGTGTACGAATTTGTCAATATCACCTGCCATAATTACAAAAGGGCCTTCAGGCGCTCACGGATGTTTGAATACTCCCACTCAAAGTTGGGGGTGAGGATGTTCTTGCCAAGGGCGGTTTCCAGTTCCTCCGGACTCCACCATCGGCCTTCGGAAACCTCGGCATTGTCCGGATCCAAGTTGGGATGGCCTATCATGGCAAAGACAAACACCATCTCCCGGTCCCTTTCGGTCTCCCAGATGTTCACACCCAGGAAAGTGGGATTGAAGGCCTGCAGGCCCAGCTCCTCCCCCGCTTCGCGGAAAAGGGCTTCCTGTACCTGCTCGCCGTAAGTAACATGGCCACCCACCGCCGTATCCCAATAACCGGGCAGGAGGTCCTTGTCCATGGCCCGCTTCTGCAGATACAGCTTCCCCTCCTGGTCAATGATATGCAGATGAACCACCGCGTGCAGCACCCGGGCACCGCTGTGGCAGTACGACCGGGTGGCCTGGCCGTAAACCAAGCCGCTGGGCTCCACCAGGGGCAGCATTTCTTCACAGCCCACCGCGGGCTTTCCGGGATGGTCCACGGAAGGACGGGGATAGATGGGTGCCGGTTCGGCGGGGTATACAAGATCCATCATAGCTCCAGTCTTACAATGAAATGGGACTTTCCTTCCACCCGGCCTTCCACATACCAGACGTTTTGGGATTCCTGCAGGCGGAAAAGCTGTACCGGGGTTCCGGGCGTGGTCTCCTTGTTGAAATTGATATAGGCATCTTTCACCTGCCCCCCAAGCGTCACTTCCCGCGGAAGGCAATCCATGGCCCAGACCATGTAGCAGGCATTGTTGGCATGGCCGATAAGGTCCACGTCCGAATAGGAAACCACATGCTCCCCAACGGGTTCCGCCTCCCTGTCCTTGGGAAGTGAGAGTTTGGGAGCGGGTTCTGCGATGGCATCGTCCACGTTGAAATCCACATCCAGGAGCTGGGCCAGGTCTTCCGGACGAACCAGGCGACGGGTCTGCTCGTCAATGACCACCCAGGAACTGGTGGCTGTAACGGCAGGGGTGCCATCCTGTCCCAACAACTTGAAATCTCGGAGATAGAAGAGGCCGTTGGCCCCTTTGTGCCAGGTGTACAGTTTCACATGATCCCGCCAGGCGGGCAGTTTCTCAAAATGAATGTGCATCCGGGACAGCACCCAGGCCGTATGGTGGATATGCAGGGTATCGTAGCCGAAACCCAGCTCCTGGGCGGCCCAGTAGGCAATTTCCTGGGCCACGTCCATGAACGCAGCTGGCTTCAGGACCATATTGGCATCTGTCTGGTAACAGGGGATGCAAATGTCCTGGCAAAACTTGTAGCCTTCTCTCTTAACAGGACTCATCAACCGTGAAGGATTCTAAGTTCTTCCTCCGAATAAAGGAATTTGTCCAGCCACTCCGGCGCCACCCGGCCCAGAACGGCTAGGACGATGACTGCCACAAGGATAACTATGGCAATTATAATTATAATGCGCCAGAAATGGTGTTTCTTTGCCGGTTTCGGTTCCGGTACCAGCGCAGGTTCGCTCTTGACGGCTTTCTCTTCCGGGGCCGGAGCAGCCGGTTCGCTTTCAACGGCAGGGGCTGGGGCGACTATTTCTTCGTCATGGCCGACCTGATCGACCATCTCCTTTTGTTCGGGAGATTCCCGGTCGGGGCCGGGAATGACGGCATCAGCCTCTGCCTCCTCAACCACAGGCTCAGGTTCGGGTGTATCAATTACCGTAACCAGTTCCGGCAGCTCATCCGTTTCGGGAGATTCCCGGTCGGGGCCGGGAATGACGGGCTCTGGTTCAATGACTGGTTCCGGTGCCGGGGCATCCAGCATACCGGCCAGGTTGGAAACGGCCTCCGCCACCTCCTCCTTGGTTTCTTCGTGCGTCTTGAGGGAGAGGGACTCCAAGCCGAAACCCGCCGGATAGATGTCCAGGTCCTCATCGGCCACAAAGAAGAAATGATTCTCCCTCGTTGCCCTCAGGCGGCCCAGCCCCGGGAAAACGATGGTTTTCCGGACCTTGAGCACTTCCTTCATTTCCGAAAGGAATTCTACCAGGATACGGGTGGCGTCCTCTTCCGAAATATCGTTGGAACTGGCATACAGGCCTGCCAGCAAGGTATCTTCTCCCTGC
>JAIKYL010000096.1 GCA_024683255.1 Bacteroidales bacterium
TACCGGTGTGGAAATGTTCCGCAAGCTCCTCCCTCAGGGTGAGGCCGGTGATAATGTAGGTCTGCTCCTCCGCGGTGTTGACAAGAAGGAAGTGAAGCGTGGTGAGGTTGTTGCCAAGCCCAAGTCCATCACTCCTCACACTGGCTTCAAGGCTCAGATCTATGTGCTGAAGAAAGAAGAAGGTGGTCGTCACACTCCTTTCCACAATCACTATCGTCCTCAGTTCTTCATCCGCACCCTGGATGTTACCGGTGAGATTCTCCTCCCGGACGGTGTCGAGATGGTGATGCCTGGCGATAACGTGGAAATCACTGTGAAGCTCATCACTCCGGTTGCTATGAACAACGGTCTGCAGTTCGCTATCCGCGAAGGTGGTCGTACCGTCGGTGCCGGTCAGGTGATCGCTATCCTCGACTAATTCACGCAGCCATTAGCTAAAAAGTGAGAGCTCAGACGTGGGCTCTCACTTCCCACAGGGGAATAGAACAAGGGTAGTTCAGCGGTCTCCAAAACCGTCGATGTGGGTTCGAATCCTGCTTCCCCTGCCAATATCAAAGGTTACGATTTGGTAAATGTTTAACGAAAGGTCAAGGGATTCCCGCTTCCAATTTTCCCCAGGCCCATTTAAGCAAAGATGAGAAAGTTCATTAACTATCTGAAAGAGTGTGCTCAGGAGCTCACCAAGAAGGTTACCTGGCCCACCTGGGAGAAGCTGCAGAGTTCTGCGCTGCTCGTGCTGGTGGCCACGATAATCCTTGCCGTGGTGATTTTCCTGATCGACTTTGCTTTCCAGCATCTGATGGAGTTTATTTACGCACTGTAACTGATTTTCAAACCCTATGGCTGAAAAGAAATGGTACGTTCTGCGTGCCGCGGGAACCAAGGAAAAGAAAGCCGCCGACTATCTGGTCAAAGAAATTGAGAGACACCCTGAACTGCAAGCAATTGTGGATCAGGTTCTTGTGCCTGTCAAGAAAGAGATCGTCACCAAGAATGGCAAACGCAAGGAGGTGGAGCGCCTGCTCTATCCCGGCTATGTGCTCATCCATGCCGAACTCAATCCGGACCTGGAATACGTCATCCGCAACGGCATCCCCGGCATGTCCGGTTTCCTGACGGAAAAGACCGGCAACGGTCCCACCGAACGCGTTCCTGTTCCCATCCGCGAAGAAGAGGCCCAGCGCATCCTGGGCATCCAGGACGAAAATGCCGTGACGGCCGCCGAAACCGAGGTGAATTTCTCCCTCGGGGAAAGCGTCCGCATCACCGACGGTCCGTTCAGCGGCTTCAGCGGTACGGTGGAGGAAATCCTCCAGGAGCGGAGCAAACTCAAGGTAGTGGTTGTGATCTTCGGAAGGAAGACCCTTCTGGAACTCAGCTTTACACAAGTAACTAAAGAGTAAGAATTACTATGGCAAAAGAAGTAACCGGATTCATCAAGCTCCAGATTAAGGGCGGAGCAGCGAATCCTGCGCCTCCGGTGGGACCGGCACTCGGTTCCAAGGGCCTCAATATCATGGACTTCTGCAAGCAGTTCAACGCCCGCACCCAGGACCAGGCCGGCAAGGTCCTCCCTGTGGTGATCACGGTGTTCTCCGACAAGTCCTTCTCGTTCGAGGTCAAGCAGCCCCCGGTGGCCGTCTCGCTCAAGGAAGCTGCCAAGATCAGCAAAGCTTCCGGTGAGCCTAACAGAAAGAAAGTGGCAAGCGTGACCTGGGACCAGGTCAAGGAGATTGCCCAGTCCAAGATGCCGGACCTCAACGCCTTCACGCTGGCCAGCGCCATGAAGATGGTGGCCGGTACCGCCCGTTCCATGGGTATCAAGGTAGAGGGCCAGTTCCCCGAGAATCTTTAATCGACGCATGAGCTATGAGTAAATTGACCAAGAATCAGAAAGCCGTCCTTGCCAAATATGACAAGACGCAGGTTTACCCCGTCGCTGAGGCATGCGCCCTCATTAAGGATCTCACCTACACCAAGTTCGACGCTTCCGTAGAAATCACCACCAATCTGGGTGTGGACCCCCGCAAGGCCAACCAGATGATCCGTGGCGTTGTCACCCTCCCGAACGGCACCGGTAAGGTGGTCCGCGTGCTGGTACTCTGCACCCCGGACAAGGAGAGTGAAGCAAAGGCGGCCGGCGCCGACTATGTGGGCCTGGACGAATACATCACCAAGATCAAGGAAGGCTGGACGGATGTGGACGTGATCATCTGCACCCCGTCCGTGATGGCCAAGGTGGGCCAGATCGGCCGTATCCTCGGTCCCCGCGGCCTCATGCCGAACCCCAAGACCGGCACCGTTACCATGGAAGTGGGCAACGCCGTCAAGGATGTCAAGGGTGGTAAGATTGACTTCAAGGTGGACAAGACCGGCATCATCCATGCCGCTATCGGCAAGGCTTCCTTCTCTGCCCAGCAGATCGAGGAAAACGCCCGTGCCTTCGTCTCCGCCGTCCTGAAGCTCAAGCCCCAGACCCTGAAGGGCACCTATTTCAAGGGCTGCACCCTGTGCACCACCATGAGCCCTGCCGTGAAGGTAGATGTCAAAGGTTTCAACGCTGAATAATCTGTAGGAGGAAAGAGCAATGAAAAAAGAACTGAAAGAACAGGTTATCGCAGCCATCAAGGCGAATATCGCCGAGCGCCCCAACTTCTACATCGTTGACATCGCCGGCCTCAATGCCGGTGACACCGCCGCCCTGCGCCGCGAGTGCTTCAACGAGGGCATCAAGCTCACCGTCGTGAAGAACACCCTCTTCCACAAGGTGATCAAGGACGCCCAGAATGCGGAAATGGACCTCCTGGTCCCCGCCCTGAAAGGCAACACCGCCATCATGTACACCGAAGCTCCGGCCGTTCCCGCCAAGCTCATCAAGAAGTACAACAAGGCCGGTAAGGAAAAGCCCGCCCTCAAGGCTGCCTATGTGCAGGAATGCGCCTTCGTCGGTGCCGACAAGATTGAGGAGCTGGTCAACATCAAGTCCCGCGAGGAACTCATCGGACAAATCATCGGCATGCTCCAGTCTCCGCTGCAGAATGTCGTTTCCGCCCTGCAGAACGCCGGCGGTCAGACCATCGCCGGAGTCCTCAAGACCATGGAAGAAAAGAAAAACTAATAATAACAATTTTAAAATATTACAATTATGGCAGACATTAAAGTTCTCGCAGAGGAATTGGTAAACCTCACCGTCAAAGATGTCCAGGAACTCGCTAAGATCCTGAAGGAAGAATATGGTATT
>JAIKYL010000112.1 GCA_024683255.1 Bacteroidales bacterium
TTCACCTTGAAGCGGGCATAGCCCTGGGAGTTCACCATCGGGTACTCCTGGCCGGGCTGGTTGAGCTCGGACGGTTTGAAGTCCTCCAGGATAACGGCGTCATCCATCTTGGGATCGAAACCCTTGACGGCCAGATAGGCCTGCTTGGGTTTGTAGTTCTCGTCGAACAGCAGCGGGTAGTTGCGTACGCCCAGCCAGGAATCCTTGTCGGAAACATTCCAGAAGGTGACGCAGTCAATCACATCTTTATGCTTGCGGAGCACCTTGAACAGGTTCACGTATTGGTCCTGCTGGAGAGTGCGCTCCCAGTCGGACACGGTGGCCTGGCCCTGGTTGAAACGGAGGCCGCCGCCCATATCCTCGTTGATGCGGATGTCCAGTTCCGTGAGGTGGATGTGCTTCACAACGGTGGAATAGAGGTTGATGGCGTCATCCACTTCCTTCATGGAAGGACCGTAAACATTGTAGTGGGACTGCATGCCGATACCGTCAACGGGTACGCCGGCGTCCTTCATGCGTTTTACCAGATTGTAGATGCGCTGGCTCTTGGCGGGCTCTGCATCGTTGTAGTCGTTGTAGTAAAGCAGGGCATTGGGATCCGCCTCGTGGGCATACTCGAAGGCCTTGTAGATGAATTCCTCTCCGGCAATCTGGTACATGGGGGAATTGCGCAGTTCCGGACGGCCGGGATACACCGGGCTGTCGGCAACTGCCTCGTTCACCACGTCCCAGCAGTAAACCACGTCCTTGTAGCGGTTCACGATGGCCTGGATGTGATGTTTCATGTTGGCATAGAACTCTTCCTTGGGGAGGAGGTTGCCTTTCTCGTCCTGATACATCCAGGTGCCGATCTGGCTATGCCACATGAGGGTGTGACCGCGCATCTTGATGCCGTGCTCACGGCAGAAGTTGGCAATGCGGTCTGCGTCTTCCCAGTTGAACTCACCCTTCTTGGGTTCGGTGGGCTGGGGTTTCATGGCATTCTCCGCCGTGATGCTGTTGAACTCACGGAGGATGAGCTTAATCTGATCGGCGTCCGTGACGTTGCGGTTGTTCACGGCTACGCCAATCTTGAAGTAATCCTTATACGCATCCTTGAGGCCGTCGGTGGGCTCGGGGATGGTACGCTGGCCCCATTGGGCCCAGGAAGGAACGGCGCACAGAAGGAGTGCGCACAGTCCGGTAAAGAGGGCTTTTTTCATTGATTAAACAGTTTGAGTGTTTATATAAAGAAACTATTCTTCTTCCTTTTTCTTCTGGAACTTGGCCTTGGCCCTTTCGGCGGCATCCGAAACGTCTTCCGACATTTCATTAAGCTTTTCCTTGGCCTTTCCGGCGAACTCCGTGGCGTTTTCTTTCATTTCTTCGCACACTTCCTTCACCTTGGGGGAGGCTTTTTCGTACAGGTCCTTGGCACCGGCCTTGGCCTTCTGGGCAGCCTCGTTCAATTTCTCATTTGCCTTATCCGCGGCATATTGGAGCTTTTCTCCAAACGTTACTTTACCATCACCGTTAAGGTCCATGGGATTTTTGGGATTTTCTTCGCTCATAAGATGTGGTTTTTAATTAACACCCCTAAGTTACTCACATTTTTTAATGAAAGCAAGGAAAAGGATAAATCGTTTTACTTACAAAGCATGATATCCAGGATCATTTTGTCCGTTACCTTCATGCCCGCGGAGCCAATGGCGCCAATGTTCCGGATGGTCTTCTCCACATCGTCCTCAATGATACCGTCGGTGGAGGGGATGCAGGTGCCGCGAAGCGCCAGCACGGCCGATTGTACCGCGCAGGAAACGCCGGAGGCCACTTTCATGGCGCAGCCCACCTTGGCTCCGTCGCACACCATGCCGGTGATGTTGCCGGCCATGTTCTTAATGGCGGCGCAGACTTCCTTATAGCCGCCTCCCTGCAGATATACGATGCCGCAGGCGCTGCCGGTGGAGGCCACCACGCAGCCGCAGAGGGCCGATAATTTCCCCAGGTAATGCTTGATGTGGATGGCCACCAGGTTGCTGAGGATAAGTGCCCGGGCCAGCTTCTCGTCTTCTACCCCGTACTTGAGGGAATAAGCAATTATGGGCATGCTCACCGTGATACCCTGGTTGCCGCTGCCGCTGTTGGAAAGGGCAGGAAGAGTGCTTCCCGCCATGCGGGCATCGGATGCTGCTGCGGTCAGCCCCATGGCGTAGCTCATGAAGTCGTCCCCAAAAACCTCTTTCTGGTTCTCCCGGATGGTGCGCCCCACATTGAGGCCGAAGTCCCCGTGCAGGCCCTCGATGGCCAGGGCCAGGTTCAGCTTCCTGTCGTCCAGGATGAATTCAATGTCCTTGTAATCGGCCGATGAGGCGAATTCGCAGATATCCTTGACGGAGAGGTCATAGGCGTCGGAGACGTGCTCAGCGGCGGCGGCTCCGGATTCGGAGCTCATGAGGATCTTATCGGCAAAACTGGTTTCCACAATCTTGTCGTGATCGTCCTCGATGATGGCGTAGGCGTGCGGGTCCACTTCGGCGCTGGCGTGGGCGCCGCCGTCCACTGTTACCGTGGCTTTTACGTACAGGAGGCGGTCTGTGGGAGCCACGGAGATGGTCACTTTTTTATCGGCCACCAGGGCCTTGGCGCGTTCCACGGCCGATGGGGACAGGCCGGAGAGCACCTCCAGCCCCTGGGCGGAGCACCCGCAGACGGCACCCAGCGCGGCGGCCACGGGAAGGCCCACCATGCCGGTTCCTGGGATGCCCACCCCCATGCCGTTCTTGAGGATGTTGCCGCTTACGGCCACGTCTATGCGGTAATCGGCCCGGAGTCTCCAGTCCTCTCCGCAGGGACAGTTTTCCATAATGATTTCCACCGCCTTCGCTACCGCCAGCGCCACTGCAATGGGTTCCGTGCAGCCCAGCGCCGGTTTCACTTCCCGGTGGATCAGGTTAAGAATCTCCCGATACTCCATATCATACAATTTGGTTTCCGGTATACAGCTGATAATATTTGCCCTTCTG
>JAIKYL010000124.1 GCA_024683255.1 Bacteroidales bacterium
GGAAGACACTTTCATGGAAACCAGGTTCCGCATCAGTGTCCGGTCCATGAAATTGGCCAGCAGAATCCAGCGCTTATGCTTGGGCATCCCCAGCACCGACTCCTTCTTGTCCAGTTTGATAAGATAGGGTTTCTTGGGCCATCCCCAGGTGGTGTTTCCACGCCCGCGGACCTGGCAGGTTACATCTTCCAGCTCATAATCCCCGCCGACGGAGCGGATGCCCAGAGTGGCCGTCAGATAATCGGTCTTGGAGACGATGGGAGCCCCGTCCTCCGTATTGACAAATACTGTGGGGAGCCCCGTTTCCGGAATCAAGACGCCCGGATCGGCCCGTTTGAGACGAACCGTAAAGACGGAAGAAAAGACAAAGACCTCTTCCCCGGCTTTCTCCCTGACACCCAGCCGCACGGCCTGTTCATAGTCATCTTCGCCACCCTTATCGGCCAAAACAGCCACGTAGAGGAATTCTCCCGCAGGGCGCACTTCCTGCAGCGTGAAAGCTTCCGAAGAAGGATAAATGGTTACGTCCCGCTGCAAGTCGAAGCTAAAGTCTGCTTCCTTTACGGAGAACAGGACTTCGGCCGTCCCCTTCTCCGGGATTTCCACGAGGGTGGACCCCACCTGGACATAAGTGAGCACCGGCTTCGGTTCTTCCGGTTGTTGCTGTTCTTTCTCACAGGCGGTCCAGGCCATCAGGAGGGCCAGGCAAAAAGCAATCTTACGGAAATGACGCATGACTCTTCAAACTATTTTCCCCAAATCACGGACTGGATGGACTTGGCAGGGATCCTGCAGGCCACGGAAGCAGTTCCGGTAACAAAGTTAACACGAATTTCGCTTCCGCTCTCGTTCAGCAGCAGCAGGGCGTTGGAGCCGTCCGGGTTCCGGTACCACTGGTAGGTGAGCCCGTCGGCCGAATAGCCCTTGGTTCCCAGCCGGACGGCGCCGGGCTGCAGTACCTTGGAGCAGTGCGCCACGTTGTAATAATGGGAATTGCGCACGATGGACTTGAGGGAATGATCGGCCGATGATATGGTTACGGCACCAAAACAGGTGCTGCAGCCGCCGGGACGGTACGGCTTACGCTGGTCGTCCAACATAAGGTTCCACAGCGTGACGCCTTTCCCATAGCGGGACAGCGTTCCCAGGAAGATATCCCGGAAATCGTTGATAAGGCAGCCGTCAAAAGAATAATTCCAGGTGCCGATGGACGCCTCCGTGAAATAGATATCCTTGTCGGGGAAGCGGCTGTGGACCTTGTCCAGGGTGCTTACGTGCCCCCCGTAGTTGTGCCAGGCCGATCCGGCCACGTACTGCGCGGCATCGGCATCCTCCAGGATATGCAGCGGATAATCCCGCTGGGAGGCGATGTCGTCGTAGTTGTAGTTGTGGTCAAAGAGCAGGATGCGGGTTTTGAGCCCGGCGGCCCGGAAAGCCGGTCCCACCGCCTGCTTGATGAAGTCCCGCTGGTCTTCCCAGGGCATATACAGGGACATGGAATTGCCACGGTTCAGCGGCTCGTTCTGCAGGGTGACGGCATAGATGGGATAGCCCCGGCGCTCCATCTCCTGGATCCACTTCACAAAATAGGTGGCGTAATCCTGATAATAGACGGGATTCAAGCGTCCGCCGGTCCAGCTATCATAATCCCCGCTTCCGTTCTCCCGTATCTTCATCCACTTGGGACAGCTCCAGGGGGAGCCGATGATGCGCACATCGGGATTGATCCGGAAGATTTCGTCCAGGATGGGGAAAAGATATTCCTCGTCCAGGGGATGTACGCCGAAGTTTTCAATCCCCTTCCGGTCGCACCAGGTGAATTCGTCCATGGAAAAGTCGGACCCGCCGATGCATACCCGGATAAGGGAGGAGCCCAGGCCTTCTTCCCGGCTGAACAGTTCCTTGAGGAAGGCCGTCCGGTCTTCGGAAGGCATCAGCAGCAGGTTAAAGCAGCTGGCCTGGGTAATAGCCAGGCCGAAGCCGTCCACCTGCTGGAAGGTTTCCCCGCTCAGTTCCACCTTGTAGAAAATGGCATCTTCCGGTTTTCCCAGGCGGACTGTGCTCTCCGCCATCCTTTGCCCTGCCACGGATGTGGTGAAGACGCTGGCCTCCGGCCCGGAGGGTTCCGGCTGGGGAACAGGGTCATCGGCCTTGACTTCACAGGATACAAGGGCCATCAGCGCGGCCAGGGCAAGGAAACGGATCATTATACCATTAACACTATTGAACGTTGAATGAAACGGGCTCTCCGGAAGCGCTGTCGCCGGCTACCCAAAGACGGAATTCACCGGGTTCCACCTTCTTTACGCCGTCCAGGCCCACAAAAGCCAGATCGGAGACAGGGATTTTCACCTCCAGTTTCCGGCTCTCGCCACTCTTGAGGGATACCCGCTGGAAGTGCTTGAGTTCCTTGACCGGACGGGTAATGGAGCCCACCAGGTCGCGCACATATACCTGCACTACCTCCGTACCCTCCACGCTGCCGGTATTGGCCAGGGTAAAGGAAACGGTAATGGTGTCGTCTGTACCGTAAGTGTTGCGGTCCAGGGCTATGCCCGAATAGGCAAAAGTGGTATAGCTGAGGCCGTAGCCGAAGGGGAACAGCGGATAGGCGCCGTAATCCAGGTAGTAGGACGTATTGCCCAGGGAGGTCTGTCCAGCCTCGGCC
>JAIKYL010000125.1 GCA_024683255.1 Bacteroidales bacterium
GGAAGACACTTTCATGGAAACCAGGTTCCGCATCAGTGTCCGGTCCATGAAATTGGCCAGCAGAATCCAGCGCTTATGCTTGGGCATCCCCAGCACCGACTCCTTCTTGTCCAGTTTGATAAGATAGGGTTTCTTGGGCCACCACCAGGTGGTGTTTCCCCTTCCCCTGATGGAGCAGGCCACGGGGTCCATGTCAAAGGCTCCGCCGGAGGATTCAATACTGAGCGTTGCCGCCACATAATCCTCCTTGGAGGTGATGGCAACACCGTTTTCCGTATTGATATAAATGGCAGACAGTCCTGTTTCCGGGACCGCTTTGGGCGGTTCCGGCTTCAGCAAACGGATGGTGAAATCTGAGGAAAAGACAAAAGCATCGCCCTGTTCCCGGATGCCCAGCCTCACTGTTGTCTCGTATTCTTCCACCACGCCATTGTCCGTAACAAGGGCTGCATACTGACCTTCCCCGTATGAACGGACATGTGTCATTATAAAAGCATTGGACAGTGGATAAAGGACTACATCCCGCACCAGGTCGAAAGTAAAATCCTTATCCTCCACGGAGAATAAGACCTCCACCGTTTCGTTCTTGGAAATATCCACGACGGGGGCTTGTACCTGGACGGAGCGGAGCACGGGCTGCGGTACCTCCGGTTCCTTTTCACAGGCAAGCAAAGCAAGAGCAGCGAGTACTCCCCATCCTATTCTACGGATATAACGCATAGTAATCCTTTATTATTCCTCCCAGCGGATGGACTGAATGGATTTTGCAGGCACCTTGCAGGGAACGGAATACTTATCCGTTACAAAATTAACCATTATTTCGGAAGAACCCGCGTTCAGTAAGAGCAGGGCGTTGGAGCCGTCGGGGTTCCGGTACCACTGGTAGGTGAGCCCATCGGCCGTATAGCCCTTGGTTTCCTGCCTGGTAGCGCCCGGAAGGAGCACTTTGGAGGCATGTGCCACATTATAATAATGGGAATTCCGCACAATGGATTTGCGGTCCTTTGAGGATAGAGTAACTGCGCCGAAACAGGTGCTGCAACCGCCGGGCCGATAAGGCTTCCGTTCGTCGTCCAGCATAAGGTTCCACAGGGTGACGCCTTTCCCTCCGCGTGCCAGGGTTCCCAGGAAGATATCCCGGAAATCGTTAATCAGACATCCTTCGAACGAATAATTCCAGGTGCCGATGGAGGCCTCCGTGAAATAGATTTCCTTGTCTGGGAAACGGCTCTGTACCTTCTCCAGCGTGGTCACGCTGCCCCCGTAATTGTGCCAGGCCGATCCGGCCACATACTGCGCGGCATCGGCATCTTCAAAGATATGGAGCGGATAATCCTGCTGGGAGGCAATACCATCATAGTTGTAATTGTGATCGAAGGTTAGAATCTTGGTCTTGAGTCCCGCCGCCCGGAAAGCCGGTCCCACGGCCTGCTTTATAAAATCCCGCTGGTCCTCCCAGGGCATGTACAGCGACATGGAATTGCCACGGTTCAGCGGTTCGTTCTGCAGGGTGACAGCATAAATGGGATAGCCCCGCCGCTCCATCTCCTGAATCCACTTCACAAAATAGGTGGCGTAATCCTGGTAATAAACGGGATTCAAGCGGCCGCCCGTCCAACTGTCGTAATCGGCCTTCCCGTTTTCCGTCATCTTCATCCATTTGGGACAGCTCCAGGGCGAGCCGATAATCTTCACGGAAGGATTAATGCGGAATATCTGGTCCAGAATGGGGAACAGATACTCCTCGTCCAGGGGATGGACGTCAAAGTTCTCGATGCCCTTGCGGTCGCACCAGGTGAATTCGTCCATAGAGAAATCGGAACCACCGATACAGACCCTGATAAGCGAAGAACCCAGCCCTTCTTCCCGGCTGAAGATCTCCGTGAGGAAGGCCGTCCGCTCTTCGGGAGGCATAAGAAGCAAGTTGCAGCAGCTGGCCTGGGTAATGGCAAGACCAAAACCGTCCACTGTCTGGAATGATTTACCGGTCCTTTCCACTTTGTAGAAATGGGTCTCTTCCGGTTTACCCAGGGGAATCTGGCTTTCCGCCATCCTTTGCCCGGCCACGGAGGTGGTGTAGACCGCTGCCACGGGACCTGTTTCCTGAGGGTCCGGAGCAACAGGGTCTTCTGTTGTTGGCTGACAGGACAGCAGCACCATCGAAGCGGCCAGGGCAAGGATACGAAAACCCAACATTATAACAACCAACTTATTGAATATTAAATGATAAAGCTTCGCCGGAAGCGCTGTCACCGGCCACCCAGAGCCGGAATTCACCGGGTTCCACCTTCTTCACGCCGTCCAGGCCCACAAAAGCCAGATTGGAAACAGGGATTGCCACCTGCAGGTTCCGGCTTTCACCGGCTTTCAGGCTCACACGCTCAAAAAACTTGAGCTCTTTCACCGGGCGGGTAATAGAACCCACCAGGTCGCGCACGTACACCTGCACCACTTCCGTACCGTCGTAAGAGCCGGTATTGGCCAGGGTAAAGGAAACGGTAATGGTATCGTCTGTGCCGTAAGTGTTGCGGTCCAGGGCTATGCCCGAATAGGCAAAAGTGGTATAGCTGAGGCCGTAGCCGAAGGGGAACAGCGGATAGGCGCCGTAATCCAGGTAGTAGGACGTATTGCCCAGGGAGGTCTGTCCAGCCTCGGCC
>JAIKYL010000133.1 GCA_024683255.1 Bacteroidales bacterium
ATTGAAACCCTCTGGTACCTGCTCAAGGATATCTACAACAAGGGACTGCTCTATAAAGGCTATACCATCCAGCCGTATTCGCCTACGGACGGCACCGGCCTCAGCTCCCATGAGCTCAACCAGCCGGGCTGCTACAAGGATGTGAGCGATACAACCGCCACCGTACAGTTTGAAGTTATCAAGGACGGTGCTTCCCAGCCCCTCTTCGGCACGGAAGCCTTCCCTGTGTATATCCTGGCCTGGACCACTACGCCGTGGACCCTGCCTTCCAATACCGCCCTCTGCGTGGGTCCGGACATTGAATACATCCGCGTCCTTTCTTTCAACCCGTATTCCGGACAGCCGGCCGTCTATGTGCTGGCCAAGGAACTGCTGGGAGAATGGTTCAATCCCAAGGGAGAGAACCAGCCGCTGGAAAGCTATGTGAAGGGAGACAAGATTGTGCCCTACAAGGTGCTGGAAGGCTGCTGGAAGGGAAAGGACCTGGTGGGCATCCGCTATCACCAGCTCATCCCGTGGTTCAAGCCCAACGGAGACGCATTCCGCGTAATTCCCGGAGACTATGTAACCACCAGCGACGGTACCGGCATCGTGCATATAGCCCCCACATTCGGTGCGGACGATAAGCGCGTGGCCGCAGCCGCAGGCATCGGCGCCATCATGCCCATTGACAGGGACGGCAATCCGCAGGCCCAGGTGGACCGCCAGGGCCGCTTCATGCGCCTGGAGGACATGGATCCCGCCTATGCCGCCACGGTAGACCCTTCGTACAAAGAGTATTCGGGCCGATATGTAAAGGCCGGCTACAAGCAGTATTTCGAGCATGTGGAGGAAGAGGGTACGCTGGACATTGACCTTTGCGTAATGATGAAGGCCGACGGCCGTGCGTTCAAGGTGCAGAAGCATGTGCATAATTATCCGCACAGCTGGCGCACGGATCTCCCGGTGCTCTATTATCCGCTGGACAGCTGGTTCATCAAGGCATCGGCCGTGAAGGATCAGATGGTGGAGCTTAACAAACAAATCACCTGGAAACCCGCTTCCACCGGCACCGGCCGCTTCGGTCAGTGGCTGGAGAACATCCAGGACTGGAACCTCTCCCGTTCCCGCTATTGGGGCACTCCGCTGCCCATCTGGCGCACGGAAGACGGCAAGGAGGAGATTTGCATTGGCTCCGTAAAAGAGCTTTACAATGAAATAGAAAAAGCGGTTGCTGCCGGCGTTATGCCTTCCAATCCTTTGAAGGACAAGGGCTTCAACCCGGAGGACCAGAGCCTGGAGAATTATAATAAGATAGACCTGCACAGGCCGTACATGGATTCCATTTATCTGGTGTCCAAGACCGGCCGCAAGATGACGCGGGAAACGGACCTCATCGATGTGTGGTTCGATTCGGGTGCCATGCCCTATGCGCAAGAAGGTCTCCGCAACTTGGGAAGCCCCAAGTTCGGCGCCACGGCAGACTTCATTGCCGAAGGTGTGGACCAAACCCGCGGCTGGTTCTACACCCTGCACGCCATCCACACCATGGTAAGCGGGACTCCCGCCTTCAAACGTGTGATTTCCAACGGTTTGGTGCTGGACAAGAACGGCAACAAGATGAGCAAGCGCCTGGGCAACGCCGTGGATCCGTTCATGGCCCTGGACACCTATGGTGCCGATGCCCTGCGCTGGTACATGCTAACCAATGCGGAACCCTGGGACAACCTCAAGTTCGACGAGGGCGGTGTGGCCGATGTTCGCCGCAAGTTCTTCGGCACGCTCTACAACACGTACGCCTTCTTTGCCAGGTATGCCAATATTGATGGTTGGGAGATTCCCGGTCAAGCCGGGAATGACAAGGGTCAAGCCGGGAATGACGTCATGCCCGACCCCGATCGGGCATCTCAGACGGAGCTGGATAAATGGATTGTTTCCAAGCTCAATACGGTTATCCGGGACGTGCGGGCTGCGTATGAGGATTACGACGTAAAGACCGCCGGGCGTATCCTGGAGGCCTTTGTGTGCGACGATGTGTCCAATTGGTACGTGCGTCTTAACCGTTCCCGTTTCTGGGCCGGTGAGATGACGGCCGATAAGAAGGCCGCGTACGAAACGCTTTATCGGGTCCTGGTGGATGTGGCCATCCTGGCCGCTCCAATCGCCCCGTTCTATATGGACCAGCTCTACTGCGATTTGGTTCCCGGTGCAGAATCCGTGCATTTCACCCTTATGCCGATGGCCGATGAAAAGGCCATCGACGCGGCCCTGGAAGAGCGCATGGCGCTGGCCCAGCAGGCTACGTCCCTCATCCTGGGTATTCGAAAGAAGG
Source organism: Bacteroidales bacterium (assembly GCA_024683255.1). The sequence goes on from JAIKYL010000133.1 coordinate 2,312, forward strand.
TTAACATCCCCGTGCGGCAGCCGCTGCAGAAGGTGATGATCCCCGTAATCTCGGAGAAGGTGCGTGCTGCGCTGGAAGCCGTGAAGGGCATTGTCCTTCCGGAAGTGAATGTGAAGGAGATGGAGTTCGTGGAGGACACCAGCGGGATTATGACGCTCAAGATCAAGCCCAATTTCAAGGTGCTTGGTAAGACCTACGGTGCCCGCATGAAGGAGATTGCTGCGGCTTTCGCCACCCTGGAGCAGCCCGTGATTGCCGCCATCCAGAAGGCCGAATCGGCCGGAGAAACCTATACCCTGGCCCTGCCGGGCGGGGACGTGGTCCTGAATCCCGGAGACTATGCCATCGCTTCCGAAGACGTGGAAGGTTGGCAGGTGGCCAGTGAGGGTTCCCTCACCGTGGCGCTGGATGTGGAAGTGACGCCGGAGCTTCGCCGGGAAGGCCTTTCCCGCGAGCTGGTGAACCGCATCCAGAACCTCCGGAAGAGCTCCGGCTTCGAGGTAACGGACCGCATCCATACCGTGGTTTATTCCAACGATGCCGCCCTGGCCGATGCCCTGGCCGTTTATGCCGATTATGTAAAATCCCAAACCCTTTCCCTTTCCATCGGCCTGGAAGCCTTTGAAAAAGCCCCTGCCGGTGCCGCCGAGGTGGAATGGCTGGAAGGAAACATCAAAATAACAATAATACGCTAACCAAAATTCCAAACTAATATGGAAGAGACCAACAAAACCCGCTATTCTGACGAGGAACTGGAAGAGTTCCGCGGCATTATCAACGAGATGCTGGACAAGGCCCGTGCGGAGTACGCGACCTTGCGTGAGGTAGTTACGCACGCGGGCGGAAACGACATCCTGGACACTGCTCCCACCTTCAAGACGGTGGAGGACGACGGTGCTTTCCAGCTTTCCAAGGAGGAGGCCGGTGCCCTCGCTCAGCGTCAGTATAAGTTCATCCAGAATCTGGAAGCTGCCCTGGCCCGCATTGAGAACAAGACCTACGGCATCTGCCGCGTAACCGGCAAGCTCATCCCCAAGGAGCGCCTGCGCCTGGTTCCGCACGCCACCACCACGGTGGAAGGAAAAGCCATCCTGGAAAAGACCGGCCGCAAGTAAGGTCTTATGAAGGCAAAGAACAGAGGCCGATTCCTGCTCATCCTGGGCATCCTGCTGGTTGTTATTGATCAGGTTGTCAAAATCCTGGTCAAGACCCACATGACGCTGGGGGAGAGCATCCCCGTGCTGGGCAACTGGTTCCAGCTGGTGTTCGTGGAGAACAAGGGCATGGCCTTCGGCCTGTCCTGGGGAGGCGCCTTAGGAAAATACCTTCTCACCATTTTCCGGATTGCACTTTTCGGCTTCCTTTGCTGGTGGATCGCCAAACTGGTTAAACGGCAACCTGCCGTCCCCACCGGTGTGCTGGTAGGGCTTATGCTCATTACTGCCGGCGCTTTCGGAAACATTGTGGACTGCCTGTGTTACGGCCTCATTTTCAGCCAATCCACCTATGAAACGGTGGCTACGCTGGGAAGTTACGCCCCCTTCATGCAGGGCAAGGTTGTGGACATGTTCTACTTCCCCCTGTGGACCTGGCCGGACTGGGTCCCCTGGCTGGGCGGACACATCTTCTTTGAGCCGGTATTCAATTTTGCCGACAGCTGTGTAACAGTGGGCGCCATCTACCTGGCCCTGTTCCACTGGAGGTTTTTTGCAAAGGATTAATTTTGTATCTTTGCAGCCGCTTTGGAGGATTGGCCGAGTGGTCGATGGCGGCAGTCTTGAAAACTGTTGTACCGCAAGGTACCGGGGGTTCGAATCCCTCATCCTCCGCAATTATTAAAGTCCGGACAGGCTTGCTTGTTCTGGACTTTTTGTTATCTTTGTATTCACTAAAACGATTAATCACTATGGAATACAGGGAACTTGGGAAAACCGGGCTGAAAATCTCCAGCCTGTGCTATGGCGCCTCGTCGCTGGGCAGCGTTTTTCACGAAACCAAAGAAGCCGAAAGCATCAAGGCCGTGGAGGCTGCCGTTGAAGGTGGCATCAACTTCATCGACGTCAGCCCGTACTACGGCCATTACAAGGCCGAAACCGTGCTGGGAAAAGCCCTCAAGTATATTCCCCGGGGCAAATATTATCTTAGCACCAAAGTGGGCCGATACGGCAAGGACGGCGTGAATACCTGGGACTATTCGGCCCGGCGCGCCACGGAGAGCGTGTACGAGAGCATGGAACGGCTGGGGATTGACCACATAGACCTCATCAATGTCCACGACATTGAGTTCCAGGCAGCCATGGAAGGCGGTCTGCAGAAGGTGGTGGATGAGACGCTGCCGGCCCTGGTGGAACTGAAGCGGAAAGGCGTGGTGGGCCATGTGGGCATTACGGACCTGCAGCTCAAGAACCTCAAATGGGTTGTGGAGCACTCGGAGGAGGGGACCGTGGAGAGCATCCTCAATTTCTGCCACTACTGCCTGAACGACGACGCACTGGTGGAGTATATGGATTTCTTCGAGCAGCACGGCGTGGGCATCATCAACGCTTCTCCGCTGGGAATGGGCCTGCTGTCCATGCGCGGCGTTCCGGACTGGCATCCTGCACCCAAGCCTCTGGTGGAGGCCTGCCACAAGGCGGCCCTTCACTGTGCCGATAAAGGCTATCCCATTGAAAAACTGGCCATCCAGTACTCTGTGAGCCATCCTCGCATTGCGGGTACGCTGTTCTCTTCGGCCAATCCGGAGAATGTCAAGAACAACATCAAGTGGGTGGAAGAACCCATTGACTGGGAGCTTGTGCGGGAGGTTAAGGAAATCATCGGCAATCAACAGCGCGTTACGTGGGCAAACTCATAATAGATGCACACAGCCATCTTTGGCTAAGGCAGGACACAACGGTGGACGGGAAACGCATCCTGTCCCTTAAGAACGGACGCAGCATCTTCCTGGATCAGGAAGTGCAGATGCTTCCTCCCTTCATGATAGACGGCAGGAATACGGCCGAAGTCTTCCTTTCCAACATGGACTACGCCCAGGTGGGCGCCGCCGTGGTGGTGCAGGAGGTGATAGACGGCTGTCAGAACGATTATCTAACCCAGGTGCAGCAGCAGTATCCGGACCGCTTTTTCTGCATGGGAATGGCCTGGAATGCGGCCGAAGTGGATGCCGTGGCCGCGGCCGGGCTAAAAGGCGTTGCCATCCCTGGCCATCGCGTAAAAGATCCGCTGGAGAGTCTGATGCCGGTCTTCAAGCGCATGGAGGAAAAGCAGTTAATCCTTTCCATGTGTCTGGCCGATGATGAGCGCCAGATTGCCCAGATGGCCGAAGTTATCCGGGAATGCCCTCATCTGAAGGTGGCCATCGGCCATTTTGGCATGCCCACTACGGATTCTTTCCGCAGCCAGGTCCTGCTGGCCCGCGAAGGCAAAAACGTAATGATTGAGTCCGGTGGCATCACCTGGCTCTACAATCCGGAGTTCTATCCTTTCCCCACGGCCGTCCGCCGCATTCGGGAAGCGGCCGATTGGGTGGGCTGGGACCGTCTCATGTGGGGCTCCGACTATCCCCGCACCATCACCGCCATAACCTATAGGATGTCATACGACTTTGTGGAGAAATCGGCCGATATCACTGAAGACCAAAAGGCCCTTTTCCTGGGGCAGAACGCTATGAAATTCTACGGCTTCAAGAACCTGCCCGACCTTCCTTACATTAAAAACATGTCCGAATGAAAAAGTCCACAAAACTGGCCCTGGGCCTCATTTTCTGCCTGTTTTTCCTCTGGGCCATCAGCAGCAACCTGCTGCCCACCATGATACGCCAGCTCATGAAAACCTGTGAGCTCAATACCTTCGAGGCCTCCTTCACGGAGAGCGCGTATTGGCTGGCCTATTTTATCTGCCCCATCCCCATCGCCATGTTCATGCGGCGTTACAGCTATCGGGTGGGCATCATTGCGGGTCTTCTCATAGCGGCCAGCGGCTGCCTGCTGTTTTTCCCGGCGGCCCGGGTGCACAGTTACGGCATCTACCTTTGCGTGTTCTTTATCATCGCCGTGGGCATGTGCTTCCTGGAAACGGCTGCCAATCCGTATGTTACGGTCCTGGGAGAGCCGCAGACGGCGCCCCGGCGCCTGAACCTGGCCCAGTCGTTCAACGGGCTGGGCGCGTTCATATCGGCCATGTTCCTTAGCAAACTGGTCCTTAGCGGACAGAACTTTACCCGCGAAACCATTCCGGCCGATTATCCCGGTGGCTGGGCCGGCTATATCCAGACGGAAACCGCTTCCATGAAACTGCCTTACCTTATTCTGGCGGGGCTCCTTATTGCAGTAGCCATCCTGCTGGTGCTGGTAAAACTGCCCAAAGTGGCGGAAGAGGAAAACGATAAGAAAGGCGAGAAACTCATAGATTTCTCCACCCTTAAGAAACCCCACCTGCGCTGGGGCGTGATTGCCCAGTTCTTCTACAATGGCGGTCAGACGGCCATCAACAGCCTTTTCCTGGTGTATTGCTGCACCTATGCCGGTATAGACGAAGGAACGGCCACCACATTCTTCGGCCTGTATATGCTGGCCTTCCTGCTGGGCCGATGGGTGGGCACCCTCATTATGACAAAGATATCCCCGGAGAAGATGCTCACCTTCTATGCACTGGCCAATGTGGTGCTTTGTGTGGTTATAGTGAGTTTTGGCGGCTATGTGGGCCTGTATGCCATGCTGGCGGTGTCCTTCTTCATGAGCATCATCTATCCCACGCAGTTCTCCCTGGCCATCAACGGGCTGGGTGAGCAGACCAAGTCCGGATCGGCCTTCCTGGTAATGGCCATCGTGGGCAACGCCTGCGTGCCGCAGTTCACCGCCTTCATCATGCACCGGAACGAGACCTTCTATCAGGTGGCCTATATCGTTCCCCTCATCTGCTTTGCCGTCTGTGCGTACTACGGCTTCAGATATAAGTCCCTGTTACAGAAATCATCCGTAGCGGAAATCCAATAATGAAAGCAATCCAAATATCTCATTCTCAGGAGCTGAGGATCATTGAGACGGAGGCTCCCAAGGCCCCCGGCGCGGGAGAAGTCCTGCTTAAACTGCAGTATGTGGGCTTTTGCGGCAGTGACCTTAACACCTTTATGGGCCGCAACACCATGGCGCTGGATCCCGTGATTCCCGGCCATGAAATTGGTGCCGTCATAGAGGCCGTGGGCCCCGGTGCGCCCGAAGGGCTTAAGCCCGGTCAGGTGGTTACCTGTAATCCGTATACCAACTGCGGAAAATGCACCTCCTGCCGCAACCGGCGGCCGAATGCCTGCCAGCACAACGAGACGCTGGGCGTACAGCGGAACGGTGCCATGCAGGAGTATATCCTCCTCCCTTGGGAGAAGGTGATCCCCGCCGGGAAACTGTCGGCCCGGGACAGTGCGCTGGTAGAGCCCATGAGCGTGGGTTTCCATGCCGTGAGCCGCGCTGGGGTGACGGATGCCGATGTGGTTATGGTAATTGGCTGCGGCATGGTGGGAATGGGTGCCATCGTGCGTTCCGCCCTTCGCGGCGCCACCGTGATAGCGGCCGATCTGGACGATGAAAAGCTGGACCTGGCCCGGACAATGGGTGCCGCCTATGCCATTAATACCAAGAAGGAAAATGTCCATGAACGCCTGCAGGAAATCAGTGGCGGCATGGGCCCCGATGTGGTGATAGAAGCCGTGGGCAGTGTTCCCACCTATCAGATGGCCATTGATGAGGTAGCTTTCACCGGCCGGGTGGCCTGCATCGGCTATGCCAAGGGAGAAGTCCCACTCCAGACCAAGTACTTTGTGCAGAAGGAACTGGATATCCGCGGGTCCCGCAATGCCCTTCCGGAGGATTTCCTTTCCGTCATCCGTTACCTGGAAAAGGGAACCGCACCCGTGGAGAAGCTCATAACGCGGATTATCCGCCCCGGAGAGGCCCTGGGGACCCTTCAGTGGTGGAGCGCCAATCCTGGCAAGGTGTTCCGCATTTTGGTGGACTTCCGCTAGATTCCTGCATTTTTATTTGGTAGTTTCCGGAAAAGATACTACCTTTGCAATCCCCAATCAGGGGCGTAGCTCAGCTGGTTTAGAGCGCTTCAGTCACATTGAAGAGGTCATCGGTTCGAATCCGATCGTCCCTACCAGAAAACAGGCAACCAATCCGGTTGCCTGTTTTGCTTAAATGCCTGATACACTGATGTTTGTACAAATACCCTGCTGTCAAAGTGCAGCAGGGTATTAGCGTAAGTGACTGATTATTCTACCGTTACGGATTTTGCCAGATTCCTGGGCTGGTCCACGTTGCGGCCCTTGCTTACGGCAATGTAGTAAGCCAGCAGCTGGAGCGGGATGATGGAGATGATGGGCATGAGGCACTCCGCCGTTGCGGGGACCTCAATGCAGTAATCGGCCCGGTGGCGGAGCTGCTTGTCTCCTTCGGAAATAACGGCAATGATCTTTCCGCCGCGCGCCTTGATTTCCTCAATGTTGGAGACGGTTTTCTCGTAGGTATGGTCCAGCGTGGCAATGACCACGGTGGGCATCTCCGCATCTATGAGGGCAATGGGGCCGTGCTTCATTTCGGCCGCAGGAAGGCCTTCGGCATGGATGTAGGAGATTTCCTTAAGCTTGAGCGCGCCTTCCAGGGCGGTGGGGTAGTTGTACCCGCGGCCCAGGTAGATGAAATTGTGGGCGTAGGTAAAGATGGTGGCCAGTTTTTCCACGGCCGGAGCGGTCTCCAGGACTTTCCGGATGGTTTCCGGCAACTCCAGGATGGCGCCAGCCACCTGGTGGTAATAGTTCATGTCAATGGTTCCGCGCAGCTTGCCGATAACCAGCGCCAGCATGGCCATTACAGTTACCTGGCCGGTGAAGGCTTTGGTGGAAGCCACACCGATTTCCGGGCCCACATGGATATAGGTGCCCGAATCCGTTGCGCGTGCAATGGAAGAGCCAATTACGTTGCAGATGCCGTACACGAAGGCTCCGCAGCGCTTGGCAATCTCTATGGCCGCCAGGGTATCGGCCGTTTCTCCGGACTGGGAGACGGCAATGACCACGTCGTCGGGCTTTATGATGGGATTCCGATAGCGGAATTCGGAGGCGTACTCCACTTCCACGGGAATGCGGCACAGGTTCTCAATAAGATGCTCGCCGATGAGCGAAGCGTGCCAGGAGGTACCGCAGGCTACAAAGATGATGCGTCCTGCCTTGAGGAACTTCTCCTGATTGTCCAGCACACCGGAGAGGATGATTTCCCGGGTATCCGGGTTCACGCGGCCGCGGATGCAGTCCACCAGGGTATCCGGCTGCTCGTGGATTTCCTTGAGCATGAAGTGCGGGAAACCGCCTTTCTCCAGCTGGGAAATGGACATCTCCAGCTTCTGGATATCCACCTTGGAGGGTTCTCCAAAGAGGTTTTTGATCTGGAGGGGCTTTCCCTTTTCAATCACCGCCACCTCGCCGTCATTCAGGTATACGAACTTCTGCGTATAGTCAATGATGGAAGCGGCGTCCGAGCTTAGGAAATACTCTCCCTCGCCGATGCCGATGGCCATGGGCGAACTCTGCCGCGCTGCAATGATGCGATTGGTATCCCCGCGCTTGACCACGGCGATGGCGTAGGCGCCCACAACTTGCTGCAGGGCAATGCGCACGGCCTCTTCCAGCGAGCATTCATTGGTGTCCTGGATGTATTCAATAAGGTTCACCAGCACCTCCGAGTCCGTGCTGCTGCGGAAGGTATACCCATGCGAAATGAGCGCGTCCTTGAGCACGCGGAAATTCTCTATGATACCGTTGTGGATGAGGGCCAATCGGCCGCTTTGGGAGAAATGGGGGTGGGCATTGGCGTCGTTAGGCTCCCCGTGGGTGGCCCAACGGGTGTGGCCGATGCCGATGGTGCTGGAAGTGTCTTTCCCCTGCAGGAAATGTTCCAGGTCGTCCACCTTACCTTTGCACTTGTACAGTTCAATCTGGCCGTCTTTCCCTACGAGGGCCACTCCGGCGCTGTCATAACCTCTGTACTCCAGCCTGTGCAGGCCTTTAATGATGACGGGACACGCCTGGCGTTCCCCGACATAACCAACGATTCCACACATAACCTCTTAGGCTTTGTGTGAGGACGTTACGGCGAACGCCCTTTCACTGTTTGTACACATGGCAGTAATAAACAAACCGAAAATGCCGGTACGGCGACAGACATTTTCGCATAATGCGGTGAGTGAGGGATTCGAACCCCCGTTGCGCTCGCACGCAAACCTGTTTTCGAGGCAGGCTCCTTCAACCACTCGGACAACTCACCAGGGTTGGGGCTGCAAAGTTACAAATAAAATTTAACTCTGCAACGCCCTTTTACTTGAACCATTCCGTGAGATGGTCTTTGGCGTAGAGATAATACACCAGAAGGCCGATCCAGCTGGTGATGAGCACCAGGATGGCGGTAATGATCTTCCCTCCTACGGAGATGGGCTTCTTGAAAATGTCCAGAACGGCCAGTACTGCCAGTACGATACCGACGATGTAAATAATGCTTCCTAACATATTGTGTTTTGTTTAAAGGTTTTCCGGAATTCAAAGATACAAAAACTGCCGGAAAATGCAAAACCTTACGGCCGTTTGATCTTCCAGCCGATGGCCGCTATGAGGATGGACATCAGGGGCGAGATGATATTGAAGAAGCAGTACGGCGCATAGATGAGCGTGGGGACGGACAGGATGGTGGCCTGGGTCATGCCGCAGCTGGACCAGGGGAAAAGGGGAGAGGTCACCGTGGCCGAATCCTCAACGGAACGGCTCAGGAGCTTGTTTTCGTAGCCTTCCCGCTCGTACGTATTCCGGAAAATATTGGAAGTGAGGATGATGGACAGGTACTGGTCGCTTACCAGACCGTTCAGTGCGGTTCCCGTGGTTACGGTGGAGGCCACAAGGCCGGTGCGGGTGCGGGTGAGCGGCTCCAGGAGCTTGGAAAGCTGCCTTATCATGCCGCTGGCCTGCATGCAGGCGCCAAAGCACATGGCGCAGATTATGAGATACACCGTATTGAGCATTCCCAGCATGCCCCGGGACGTAAGGAGGGCATCCGTTGCCGCATTTCCCGTATCTATGGTAACTGTATTGTAAATGGTCTCGATGGTTCCTCCCAGCAGCACCCGGGCCTTTGATCCTTCCGTGATCCCAGACCCCACCTGATACACCAGTTCCGGCTGGAAAAACAGCGCCGCAATGGCTGCCGTAAGGGTGGAGAGGGCCAGTACCATGAGTGCCGGCATCCGCCGCCAGATCATGAGACCGGTGAGCACGGGAACAATAAAAAGCCAGGGCGTAATATGGAAATGCGTGGAGAGAACGTTTGTATAAACTTGAATATCAGACGCATCGGCTCCGGCGTGGGAAAGGCCCAGGATGGTGAAGATGATCAGCGCCACAAGCATGGAAGGACCGGTGGTGAAAATCATATAGCGGATGTGGTCAAAAAGGTGCACCCGGTTAAGGGAAGAGGCCATGACCGTGGTGTCCGACATGGGCGAAATCTTATCGCCGAAGTAGGCGCCGGAGATGATGGCACCGGCAATGACTCCGTCGCTGAATCCTTCGGCCCGGCCGATGCCCAGCAGGGCCACGCCGATGGTGGCGATGGTGGTCCAGGAGGATCCCGTCATCACCGAAACCACGGCGCAAAGCACGGCGGCGGTGAGCAGGAACACCTTGGGACTGATGATTTTAACTCCGTAATAGATGAAGGCGGGCACTACGCCGCTAACCATCCAGGTGCCGGAAATGGCTCCTATCAGAAAGAGGATTACGATGGCCGTGGTAACGTCTCCCACATTGGCTTTGATGGCGTTTTCAAAGTCCTTCCATGGCGTCTTGTACAGCCACATGCTTAGCCAAACGCAGATGCCCGCGGCAAAGAGCAATGCCACCTGCGAGGCCCCCAGGATGGCGTCCGAACCAAAGATGCTGATATTGAGGGCCAGCAACCCCACCAGTACCAGGATGGGCACCAGCGCAATAATGGTTTTGGCTAATTCTTTCTTTTGCATCGGCCGCGAAGTTATGCAAAAATTATGTATAATTAATGCATAATATTCAAATCGGCCTATAAGAGTTCAAGGCCGATGCCGGGACGGTCCGGAAGGCGGAGTTTGCCGTCTATCACCTTTACGCCGGAGAAGCGGTCGTTGTCGATTAGGAGGTTGCCGTCCAGGTCGGCAAAATCCACGGCGGGGGAGAGTTGTGCGGCGGCGCTCACGGCACAGGAGGTCTCCGTCATGCAGCCCACCATCACTTTCATGTCCAGCGCCCGGGCCATGGAGACCATTTTCCAGGCCTCGCGCATGCCCGTACACTTCATGAGCTTGATATTGATGCCGCTGAAGGCGCCTTTCAGCGCGGGGATGTCCTTCAGGCGCTGGATGGATTCATCGGCAAAGATGGGGAGGGGACTGCGCTCCGTGAGCCAGGCGGTGTCTTCCAGACGGTCCACCGGGAGGGGCTGCTCCACCATCACTATGCCCTGCTCCTTGAGCCAGCAGATCTCTTCCAGGGCCTTGGAACGGTCTTTCCAGCCCTGATTGGCGTCCACGGCCAGGGGAACGTCCGTGACGGAGCGGATGGTGCGGATCATCTCCTCGTCTGTGTCCAGGCCCACTTTCACCTTGAGGATGTTGAAGCGTCCGGCGGCTTCCAGCGTCTTTTCCCTCACCACTTCCGGCGTATCTATGCCGATGGTGTAGGTGGTGGAAGGCGCTTTCTCCGGATCCAGGCCCCAGAGACGGTACCAGGGCTGGCCGATGAGTTTCCCCACCAGGTCGTGCAGGGCAATGTCCACGGCGGCCTTGGCGGCGGAATCGCCCGGAGAGAGACTGTCTATGTATGAGAGAATATCCTCCAGCTGGAAAGGGTCGCTGAAACGGGACAGATCCACCTTCTGCAGGAAGGCCGATACCGTCTCTACGGACTGGCCCAGATAGGGCGGCATGGAGGCCTCTCCATATCCCGTAACTCCCTCATACTCAATTTCTACCTGAACGTCCGGCGTGGTGGTTCGGCTATAGGAGGAAACCGTGAAAGTATGCGTGAGCTTGAGCTCATACGGGAAGAACTTCAGATGCATCTTCCCGTCGCCTTTCACAATGTTGAAACGCTGCGGCCCCTTGCAGCCCAGCAGGCCGATGCCGGCCGCCGCCAGCGCAGTAGTCTTCAGGAAGTCTCGTCTATTCTGCATAGTAGGGATTGGTTAGCGTGGTATTAAGGCCTTCGTGCATATCGATAAAGGGAAGGAAGTTGGTCCCGAAAAGGTAACGGCCTGCGTTGAAGGCATCGTAATCTGGCGCAGAAGGGTCCAGGCTGCCGATTTTCACCAATCCCAGGGAATGGATGAAGCGGCCCTCGCCCAGATAGAATCCAACGTGGGAGACTTTGGGGGTGTCACCGTCCCATCGGCCGAAAAAGACCAGGTCTCCGGGCTTCAGCTGATCCTTTCTGTCAATGCGGACGCCCACCCGGGACTGCGGACCCGAGTCGCGCGGGGCGATGATGTCATGCATAAAAAGGACGGTGCGTACAAAGCCGCTGCAGTCCGTGCCCTTGGGGGACATGCCGGCCCAGATGTAGGGGAAACCCAGCATGCTTTTCGCGGTCTCAAGGATGGCCTTCGGGCTGTTGTCAAGTCCTCTGCGCCAGGCGTTTAGCTCTTGCCCATCGGCCTTGGGAAGATAGCCGGTGCGGCCGTCGGGGAAACCCACTTGCCAGAAACTGCCTTTCTTGCCCAGCAGGCGAAGACGGTCTCCGCCCACCACATCGGAAATGGTGGCGCCTTTCTTGGAGGCCCTGTCATAGACGGTTCCCATGAGGGAGGTCACCACCACCTTGGGGGCGGCGTTCCAGGCGCTGTATTCTTCCTTGCTCAGGAGGGTGATGCCTTCGTAATGCACCCAGCCGGTATAGGTGTCCGGCGTCTGGATGTAGCGCCAGTTGTTCTTCTCGGCTAGTTCCAAAACGTGCACAGGCGTGCCCAGAAGGGCCTGGGACACCATTTCGGCGTCAAAATCGGCCGTCCGGCGCATGTTGCACACGGAGATATTCACCACGCCGTATTGCTGAGCGGCGGCGGAAAGGCATAAAAAAATTGCCGCAAGAAAGGATGCAAGTCGTTTCATGCGGCAAATATAATAATTAATCGAAAAAACTAGAACACGTCGGGTTCACCGGCTTAGGGTTCTTCGTTTTCGAAGCGGGGCTTGCGGGGGCGGTTGTCGTCCCGGCGTTCGCCGTCGCGGCGGGGTCCGCGGTCTCTGCGGTCGTTTCCGCCTTTGCGGTCACCGTCCCGGCGGGGTCCCCGGTCGCCATCGCGGCGAGGGCCTCTTTCACGCTTCGGCTCCACGTAGCCTTCCGGCTTTTCCGTGAGGGCGCGCATGGAAAGGCGCATCTTGCCGGTCTTGGCGTCAATCTCCAGGAGCTTCACATCCACTTCGTCGCCCACCTTCAGGACGTCTTCCACCTTGTCGGTCTTGGTCCAGGCAATCTCGCTCACGTGGAGGAGGCCTTCCTTACCGGGCAGGATCTCGATGAAGGCGCCGAATTCCAGGATGCTCACCACCTTGCCGTGGTATACCTGACCGGCCTCGGGCACGGCGCAGATACCCTTGATCTTCTCCAGCGTGGCGTCCATGGCAGCCTTGTCGGTGCCGAAGATGTCCACAACACCCTTGGTGGTGCCGTCGCCGTTGTCCACCTCGTCGATGGTGATGGTGGTGCCGAATTCCTTCTGCATACCCTGGATGGTCTCACCGCCCTTGCCGATAACGGCGCCGATAAACTCGGCCGGGATCTCGATCTGGACCATGCGCGGCACGAAGGGTTTGTAGTCCTCGCGCGGCTCGGGGATGGTCTTGAGCATTTCGCCCATGATGTGGAGGCGTCCCTGACGGGCCTGCTCCAGGGCTTTCTCCAGCACTTCGTAGCTGAGGCCGTCCACCTTGATGTCCATCTGGGTGGCGGTGATGCCGTCCTTGGTGCCGGTTACCTTGAAGTCCATGTCTCCCAGGTGATCCTCGTCGCCCAGGATGTCGGTGAGGATGGCGTAGCGGTCGTTGGGGCGCTCTGCGTCGGTAATCAGGCCCATGGCCACACCGGCCACCGGCTTCTTGATCTTGACACCGGCGTCCATCAGGGCCAGGCAGCCGCCGCAGACGGAAGCCATGGAGGAGGAACCGTTGGATTCCAGGATATCGGAAACTACGCGTACGGCGTAAGGGAATTCGGGAGCCGTGGGAATCACGGGCTTGAGGGCGCGCATGGCCAGGTTGCCATGGCCGATCTCCCGGCGTCCGGTGCTGCGCTGAGGCTTGGCCTCACCGGTGGCGAACGGCGGGAAGTTGTAATGGAGCACGAACTGCTGGTCGTCCTGGATGAGGACCTCGTCCATTTCCTTCATGTCCATCTTGGTGCCCAGGGTCACGGAAGCCAGGGACTGGGTTTCGCCGCGGGTGAAAATGGCGCTGCCGTGTGCGCAGGGCAGATAATCCACCTCGCACCAGATGGGACGCACCTCGTTGGTGACGCGGCCGTCCAGGCGCTTGCCCTCGTCCAGGACCAGGTTGCGCATGGCCTCTTTCTCTACGTCATGATAGTAGCGGTCAATCATGGCGCCCTTCAGCTCCAGGTCCTCTTCGGAGAACTGGGCCTTGAACTCCTCGCAGATGGCGTTGAAGCCGTCCTCACGCTCGTGCTTGGGCTTGGCGCTCTTGGCCAGCTCGTAGCACTTGTTGTAGCAGGCTTCGTGGACGGCGGTCTTGAGGGCCTCGTCCTCTTCGTCGTGCGGGTAGTCGCGCTTCTCACCGTCGGTGCCCAGCTCGTGCATGAGCTCCTTCTGTACGCGGCAGTGCTTCTTGATCTCTTCATGGGCGAACTTGATGGCCTCCAGCATGTCGTGCTCGGAAACCTCGTTCATTTCGCCTTCCACCATCATGATGTTCTCCTCGGTGGCGGCAACCATCAGGTCCAGATCGGCCCGCTTGTTGTCCTCAAAGCCGGGGTTGATCACGAATTTACCGTCGATGCGGGATACGCGCACCTCGCTCACGGGACCGCCGAAGGGGAGGTCGCTGCTTGCAAGGGCTGCCGATGCGGCAAGGCCTGCCAGGGCATCCGGCTGGATGTCCTTCTCGGCCGAGATAAGCATTACGTTCACAAATACTTCCAGATGGAAATCGGACGGCCACAGGGGGCGGATGGGGCGGTCTACCAGGCGGGCGATGAGCACTTCGTAGTCACTGGGACGGCTCTCCCTCTTAAGGAACCCACCGGGGAAACGGCCGGCGGCATAATACTTTTCGCGGTAATCCACGGTGAGGGGCATGAAGTCCGTACCTTCTTTCACCTCAGTGGCGCAGGTAACGGTGGCAAGCAGCATGGTGCCACCCATTTTCACAACAGCGGAGCCGGCGGCCTGCTTGGCCAGTTTTCCGGTCTCGATCTCGATCACCCGACCGTCGGGCAGCTCGATTTTCTTCTGGATAATGTTCATTTTTACTTCTTTACTTCTGTTACGTCTTTTTCGTCTTTTGCCTGGGATGCCCGGTCTGTGCCGGGCATGACGGGCTATTCGTCATTCCCGGCTTGACCGGGAATCTCATTTTTCATTAAAAAAGGGGAGAGAATGTGCCTTGCACAGTTCTCTGCCCCCGTTTTTTCCTATCCTTGTGCTTATCGGCGGAGACCCAGCTCCTTCACGATAGCCCTGTATCTCTCGATGTCCACGTTCTGAAGGTAATTCAGAAGCTGACGGCGCTTGCTGACCAGGCGAAGAAGGCTGCGACGCGTTACAACGTCCTTCTTATTCTTCTTCACATGCTCCGTAAGGTGAGCGATACGGTAGGAAAATAAAGCAACCTGACTCTCAGGGGAGCCGGTGTCCTTATTGGACTTCCCGTACTTCGCGAAAATCTCTTGCTTCTTCTCTGGCTGTAAGTATTCTGCCATGATGCAATGAGTTTTTAAAAGTTATCTTGTGGGACCATCCCACAAAAAGTCTGCAAATGTAGTAATTATCTCTCGAAAATCCAAATATTTCTGTTTTCCTTTCATCCCACCCCTCTTGCAGCGCAAAACAAGCCATATTATTGTTAAAAATATAGTAAGAAAATTTCCAAAAATTTTTGGAAAGGTGGATTTTTCTACTTAAATTTGCGCTATCATATATCGTAGGCTCAAGTCGGGACCCCCGGATTTGGGATTTTTGATGGCGGTCTATTATATATATAAGAGGTATCAAAAAGATTGGACATGAAACTTAAAATTGTGATTCTGGCTCTTGCGGTGGCAGTGCTTCCGCAAGTTCTCATGGCTCAGGAAAGTAAATCGGATCCGGATGTAACGTTCCGTCCCCATCTGTACGGACAAATCCAGGCCGGTGCAGGCTACACCATCGGTGAAGTCGACTACCTGCCACTCTTCTCCCCGGCCGCAGCCCTCTCCCTGGGCTACCAGTTCAGCCCGGTATTCGGTGCACGTCTGGTGGCCAGCGGTTTCCAGGGCGTAGGTCATGCCATTGAAAATGGAATCGAGCGTTACACCTTCAATTACCTGGAGGGTGGCTTGGATCTCACCATCAGCCTGGCAGACCTTTTTGGCGGTTATAAGCACGACAGGGTTTTCAAACCGTTCTTCTTCCTGGGTGGCGGCGCCATCGGAGCTTTCAACAATGGCGCACTCAATGTGAAGTCCGTCAATCCTTCCAACTATTTCGGCAACCTCTGGCACCGGGGCATGATCGCCCCCGTCGGCCGTGTCGGTCTGGGCGCAGACATCCGCCTGTCGGATAACCTGGCCCTTACCGTGGAAGTGAACGACAATATCACCAGTGACCGTTTCAATTCCAAGAAGGCCGGCAATCCGGACTATCAGTTCAATGCCCTGGCCGGTCTCAACCTCTCCTTCGGCAAGCCTTACAACCGTAAGGAAAAGGCTGCTCCCGCCCCTGCACCGGCACCCGCCCCTGCACCGGCCCCGGCTCCCGCTCCCGCACCCAAGCCCGCTCCTGCACCGGCACCCGCCCCTGCACCCGCACCGGCCCCTGCACCGGAACCGGACATGAGTAAGATCGTTACCTTCTTCGAACTCAACCAGGATGTCATCCTTCCGGAAGAAGCCGCCAAGCTTGACGACTATGCCAAGTGGCTCGGTAACCA